>CATJIW010000230.1 GCA_949740745.1 uncultured Lachnospiraceae bacterium
ACTGCAGATAGTATTGACAACAATACTATCATAACTCTTTTTTAATATTATTTCAACAAGAAGTTGAAATTTATTGTAATTAAATGTCGTCTGTGACACGATACACAGCTTCGTCCCGGCCGGCAGGGACAGATTTGACGCTTCTTCGGGCGTCTCCACCACATAAGCCCTCTCAGGGCACCAGCCCTGGATTCCCTTCACCTCCGGATGCTCTGCGTTTCCGATGATCACAATGGACCTTCCCCGTTCCGATTCCTCCCGGACGATCCGATGGATCTTTTTCACGAAAGGGCAGGTGGCATCCACCAGATGGAACCCTCTCGCCGAAAGCCCCTCGCATACCTGCCTGCCCACGCCGTGGGAGCGGAGGATCACCGTTCCGCCGGACGCCTCTCCCAGATTTTCCTCGTCCAGCACTCCGACTCCCCGTTCCGCAAGATCCCGGACCACCTCTTCGTTGTGGATGATGGGCCCGCAGGTATAGATGGGACGGACTACCTGCTCCTTCTCTGTCTGTTCATAAACCGTATCCACCGCCCGCCTTACTCCGAAGCAAAAGCCGGCGGTCTTTGCCACGAGCACCTTCATCTCTGTCTGCATTCTCTCTTAATCAGTTCTTCCAGGGAGCCGTCCAGTCTGCGGTCCGGAGTCCGTTCCTCCATAAGCTTTTTCATCAGAGCGTCTATGACCGCATCCGCCACCTCCCGGATACTCATCCCGGAGGAATCCAGATACAGGGCGTCCTCTGCTTTTCTCAGCGGGGAATTCTTCCGGTGCATATCCTGATAGTCCCGTTCCTCGATATCTTTCGCAATCTCTTCTATCTTACAGGGAATCCCCTTTTCTGTCAATTCCAGATATCTTCTTTCGGCCCTTGCTTCCACGCTGGCAGTCAGATAGATCTTAAGCTCCGCCTGAGGCAGCACTACCGTTCCGATATCCCGCCCGTCCATGACCACGCTCCGCTCTGCCGCCAGCTTCTGCTGAAGCTCCACCAGCTTTTCCCGTACCCTGGCATAGCCGGAGGTTGCGGAAGCCATTTTCCCCGCCTCTTCCGTCCGTAAGAAACCGGTCACGTTCTCCCCGTTTAAAAGCACCTGCTGCGCTCCGTCCTCATAGGTAATGGAAACGTCCGCTTCCGTACAGGCCGCGCAGACCGCCGCCTCATCGTCCGGAGCGATCCCCTTCCTGTGAAAATACAGCCCCATGGCCCGGTACATGGCTCCGGTATCCACATAAATGATCTGAAGCTTTTCTGCCACCAGCTTCGCAATGGTGCTTTTCCCGGCCCCGGCCGGTCCGTCAATGGCTATGCTGACACTCATACTGATTCCTCACTTTTCCTATATATTACCGGGCGCTTCCGTCTCCGCCGCCTGCGCTTTTTCCTGCGGCATAGCCGGTGGACCAGGCAATCTGAAGGTTATAGCCTCCGGTCACGCCGTCCAGATCCAGCACCTCTCCGGCAAAGTAAAGGCCCTTTACCCGTTTTGATTCCATGGTCGCAGGATCCACCTCCTTTACGGAAACGCCGCCCTGGGTGACGATCGCCTCGCCAAAATCCCGAAGCCCCGAAAGCGTCAGCGTAAAGGCCTTTGTCAGGCAAACCAGCCGTTCCCGTTCCTCCCTGGAAACCTCATTGACCCGTTTTTCCGCCGGTATCCCGCTCCGCTCCACCATCACGGAAATCAGCTTCGAGGGATACAGGCCGCCCAGAGAATTTCGAAACTGCCTGTTTTTTTCGTTTTCAAAATCCTTCAGGATCCGGCGGTCAAGCTGTTCCTTCGTAAGGGCCGGCTTCAGATCGACCGAGAGGGTAAGAGGCCTTTTCCCGATCCTTTTTGCCGTCATGCTGCTTCCGCTTAAAACGGCCGGGCCGCTGACTCCGAAATGCGTGAAGAGCATTTCGCCGAATTCCTCGTAAAGCTTCTTCTTCCCGTCGAATATGGTCACGTTCACATTTTTCAAAGCCAGTCCCTGCAAAGCAGGACACCAGGCGTCCGGCGACGTAAAAGGCACCAGGGCAGGAACGCATTCCGTCACCGTATGCCCCGCCTCCGAGGCAAACCGGTGTCCGTCCCCGTCCGAGCCGGTGGACGGATAGGAAAGCCCTCCTGTGGCGACGATCACCGCATCGGCCTCAACCACCCTGCCGTCCGCCATACGGACTCCCGTAACCTGCGCCCGGCTCCCTGCCGCTTCACCCGGAAACGGGCCCTCTTTCGTCAAAAGCTCCTTCACCTTTTCCCTGAGGCAAACCTTCACGCCCCGTTGGGAAAGCACTTTCGCCAGACAGGCGATCACGTCGGAGGAATGATCGCTTACGGGAAATACCCGGTTCCCCCGTTCCGTTTTTAACCTCAGCCCTCTCTCCTCCAGAAAACGCATCATATCCTGAGCGGAAAAGCCGTAAAAGGCGCTGTAAAGAAATTTCCGGTTGGTCACCACGTGAGCCAGCAGACCCTCCACGTCACAGTCGTTGGTCACATTGCAGCGGCCTTTTCCCGTGATAAACAGCTTTTTTCCCAGCTTTTCATTTTTCTCCAGGAGAATCACCTGATTCTCCGGCCCGGCCGCCTCTATGGCCGCCATCATCCCGGCGGCTCCCCCGCCGATCACCACGATCCTTTTCACGTTCTCTCCGTCAGGCAGCTGCAAAGCCGCTTTACCATTCCCAGTTTTGCAGCTGCCTGTTCTTTCTCCATATAAAGCGCTGATCCTCTCCGGCTTTGCCGGCTGCGATTATTTATCATATCATAAAGGCTCTTGTTTCAGCAAGACTTTTTCCGCATCCTGTCATAAAAAAATCAGCCGGTCCCGGTTTTCCCCGGTGACCTCCAGAACCTTCACCTGCGGATGGGAACGGACCCTTTCCAGAAACGGAGAGTCTGCCTTTTGTAAAACGCCAAGGACCGGAACCGGGCCGTCAAGGGCCTGAAATACGGCTTCCCAAAAAAGCAGCGCTTCCGATTCATGGGGCCCCAGCTCGTCCATCACCAGCAGGCCCGGACTTTTAACGGCGGCAAGGGCCGCAGGGCCCAGCCGGTCAAACTGCCTGGCCGTCTCCGCCCCCCTATCCCCGCAGAAAGTCAGAAAATTGGCGGCAGAGGGTATGAGGGGTTCGTTCAGGGAGAGCAGGTGGAGGGAAGGCCGGCCCGAAAACACCTGATCCGACTTTACCGTGAAAAATCCTCCTAACGGCCCCGCCGCCTGTGCCGCAAGCTTCTTTAATAAAGTGGATTTTCCGACTCCCATTTCTCCCGTAAGAAACAGATGTCTTGCTTTTCCCGACATGACACTCCTCCTTATTTCCATGGCGCAGAGGGCTTTTCCTGAAAGCATGGGGCAGGTTCTTTATGAATTTCCGGAAAGATTCTGACCATCATTTCCATCCAAAGCCTGCTGCGCCTGACATTCCTATGAGCCCATTTACGCAGAAAGCATGCGGGCAGAGGCCCTTCTGCTTTCCATGGTCTCATCTCCATGGCGCAGAGGGCTTTTCCTGGAAACATGGGGCAGAATCTTTATGAATTTCCAGGGAGATTCTGACCATCATTTCCATCCAAAGCCTGCTGCGCCTGACATTCCTATGAGCCCATTTACGCAGAAAGCACGCGGGCAGAGGCCCTTCTGCTTTCCATGGTCTCATCTCCATGGCGCAGAGGGCTTTTCCTGGAAGCATAGGGCAGAATCTTTTTCCATGGTTTGACGGGGCAAACCGGCCGCTTTTACCGGAAGGCAGATGGTCCGCTCCTCGCCGCACCGGTCTTTTACGGACACCACGTCCATGGGGATCCCGTAAATGTTTTCCAGTGATTCCGGCGTGATCACTTCCCTGGGCGCCCCGAAGGCCGCCAACCTCCCCTCTTTCATCATCAGGACTTTATGGCCCACGGAAAAGGGATTTTCCGGGCTGTGGGTGGACATGACGATGCAGTAGCCCTTCCCGGCCAGCTCCTGGGCCAGGTCCGTCAGAAGCCGGCGGTTGGCATAGTCCAGATTGGCGGCCGGCTCGTCCATGATCAGAAGCCTCGCCGACT
>CATJIW010000231.1 GCA_949740745.1 uncultured Lachnospiraceae bacterium
AAAGACGGTCGTCGGCAGTGTGAAGGTTGACTTTTTGTGCAACAAGACCCAGACGGAGAGAAAGCTTGCGGATCAGATTCCGGAGGGCGCAGAGCATGTTTTCGTGGTCTCCTGCGGCCTGGGCGTCCAGACGGTTGCGGACCTGGCCGGAAAGCCGGTCTATGCGGCCTGCGACTCCCTTAATTACCGGGGACGCCACGGCATGGCCCTTACGGAGAGGCGCTGCGACGCCTGCGCCCAGTGTTACCTGAACGTGACCGGCGGCATCTGTCCCATCGTGGACTGCTCCAAGAGCCTGGTCAACGGACAGTGCGGCGGCGCAAAGGACGGAAAATGCGAGGTGGATCCGGACAGGGACTGTGCCTGGGAGAAGATTTATCAGAAACTGGAAAAGCAGGGCCGTCTTTCGGAGTTCCTGGAGCAGCCCGTACAGCTTCGGGACTACTCTAAGGCAGATTTCAAGTTTGTGAACGAATATGTAAAATCCATCCGCGAGAACAGGCTGGACGGCTATTACGGCGGCGTCCATCCTTCCGAGCGCAAGGAATTTACGGAGAAGCTTCCGCTTCAGAAATTCCCGGATCCGGAGACGGTGGTTATTCCTCTTTCCATGCATGCGGGAGCCCCGGCCAATCCTGTGGTACAGGCGGGCGATACCGTGAAGGTCGGCCAGGTGATCGGAGAAGCGGCCGGCTTTATCAGCGCTCCGGTCCATTCCAGCGTCAGCGGAACGGTCACCGCAATCGAGGAGCACGGACATGCCACCAGAGGAAAATGTCTCTCTGTCGTGATCAGGTCCGATGGAAAAAATACTCTGCACGAGTCGGTAAAACCGAATAAAGATCTGGACAGCCTGACTCCGGACGAGATCGTGGAGATCGTCAAAAATGCCGGAATCGTAGGCATGGGCGGCGCAGGCTTCCCCACGTCCGTGAAATTAAACCCCCCCAAAGCCGGTGGATCCCATCCTTTTGAACGGCTGCGAATGCGAGCCGCTCCTCACTGCGGACCACAGAGTGCTTTTAGAGTTTGCGGACGACGTGATCTTCGGCCTGAAAGCCATTATCAAGACCGTGGGCGCCGAGAAGGGCATCATCGTCATTGAGGACAATAAGCC
>CATJIW010000232.1 GCA_949740745.1 uncultured Lachnospiraceae bacterium
AATTAAAGAGATGGGGATGGAGACCGTAAAGATACGGGGGTCCCGGATGACGGGGGTTTTGCTTACTCAATCGGGGATTTTTATTACTTACAACGGAGGTCCCTATCGAATGAAATGGGACTACCGGGCAGAACAGAGGGCGCAGGTGCTTTTAAAACTTATTTTGTGCCATAGGCGTTTTCCCGCCCAGTACGCCCGGACAGAGGTTTCCGGGCTGCTTTTTGGCGATGGCCTGGAGCCATTTTATCAGATCCTTTCTGGCGGTGACGGAAACCTCCGCTGTTTTTTTCTGCTGGATGGAGATTATGAACATTTTTATTATCTGACGAATGACAGGTATGGGGAGACGTTGCTGAGGCTGCTGTGCAGTCCGGAAACAATAGCGGAAATGAATCGCATACTCATGGAGGGATGGGAGGAAAAGGATGTTGATCTGTTAATAGAAAATGATGCGATGGATCAGGACGGCAATCCGGTCTTGTTCGGGTACTTCCTTGATATTCCCAGGATTAACCGCTTTCATACGGCCTTGCAGATGCAGAACCGGGAGGGAACCATTGTATGTTTTGATTTTCAGAAAGAAGTCCTGCAGCGTTTTTGTGGCGGGGGGGGGAAACTTTTTTTGCTTTATTTTGAAAAATTTGAAAGGAGGTTTTTTATATAGACAGACGAAAAACTTGGAAGTATTTAGCGTCGGCAGCCCTGGCCATCCTCATGCTTTTGTATGTGGATGGCTTTTTGGCGCAACTGATCGGAAACTATACCCGCTGGAAGCAGGAAGGGGGCTATCCGGGAGGTGAAACGTTCCCTGCGTTTGCTTCCCTGTCGCCTGTCGTTTGCCTTGGCAGGGCGTTTCACTTCCCTTATGGGATTTACGGCTTGTTGGTGATAGGGGTTCTGACAGCGATCGTGTTTCTGGCCGTCTGGGCCGGCCGGGGAAACCGGGGAGAATACGACAAAGACCGGAATTTTACCTATTCGGTAAACGGCACATACGGGACATCCGGCTGGATGGGGCGAAAGGAAATGAAGGGCGTTCTCGAATTGGTGACAGACCTGCGCCATTACCGGGGGATCGTGCTTGGGACGCTGGGGAAGAAATATGCCTGTGTGCCGGAGCAGACTAGACTCAACAGCAACCTGGCGGTTTACGGGGCCAGCGGCTCCATGAAGACACGCTCTTTCTGTATGAACCGTATCCTGCAGGGGGTGTCCCGTGGGGAATCCTTGGTTATCTGTGATCCGAAATCGGAACTGTATGAGAAATCCAGTGAATATCTGCGGGACAAGGGCTACACGGTCCGGGTGTTCAATCTGGTCAGCCCGGAGAATTCGGATTCCTGGAACTGCCTTTCCGAAGTGGAGGGTCAGGAATTGATGGCGCAGCTTTTTGTGGACGTCATTATCAGGAATACCACGGAGGGCGGGAAAGGGGATCATTTTTGGGATTCTGCGGAGATGAATCTGTTAAAAGCCCTGGTTCTGTACGTGGACAAGGGCTATCCTCCGGAAACTAGGAATATGGGGCAGGTGTATCAGCTTCTGACCTTAAATTCGGAGAGTGCTCTGAACAGTCTTTTTGACGTTTTGCCGAATTCTCATCCTGCAAAAGGACCGTACAGTCTGTTTAAGCAGGCTTCCGATTCCGTGCGCAGCGGCGTCATTATTGGGCTGGGGAGCAGGCTCCAGGTGTTTCAGTCGGAACTGATCAAGAAGATTACGGCAAGGGACGAAATTGATTTGGAGCTTATGGGGAAGGAACCTTGTGCTTATTTCCTTGTGACCAGCGACCAGGACAGTACCTTTGACTTTTTGGCATCCCTGTTCTTGTCTTTTGTCTTTATCAAGCTGGTTCGGTATGCAGATAAAAATTGTGAGGGAGGGAAGCTCCCGGTGCCCGTCCATGTACTGGGGGAGGAATTGACGGCCTGCGGCACTATTCCGGACCTTGCCCGACGCCTGAGCGTGATCCGGTCCAGGAACATTTCCATGTCCTGCGTGTTTCAGAATCTTGCTGGGCTTCAGAACCGGTATCCGCAGAATCTATGGCAGGAGATTCTGGGAAATTGCGACGTCCAGCTTTTCTTAGGCTGTACAGACCCTTTGACTGCGGAATTTGTCTCTTCCCGTACCGGCCTTGCAAGCGTGGCGGTTTCCAGCAAATCCAAACGCCTGGGGACATGGAGGCTATCTGATTATACGCCGGAGTTTCGGGAGACCAGCGGAGTGGGCAGGAGGCCGGTGCTGACGCCGGACGAGGTATTGCGTCTGCCGGTTGATGAAGCACTGGTCATCATCCGTGGCAAAAAGCCCCTGAAGGTGGACAAGATGGATTATTCCGGACATCCGGAATTCCCCCTGATTCGTTCCTGTAAGGCTTCGGCACATATCCCGGAGTGGCGCAGGCTGGAGATGGAGAACGCTTCAAAGAAGGAAGCCAACGTTACGAAAACGGATGCAAAACCACCGGTACAAAAGAAGGCACAGAAAGCGGGATCGAAACGGGTGCCTGCCCGCATTGTATCCATGGACAAGGAATCACTGATGTCTTAAGGAAAGGCTTTAATCAGCGTTTCCCTAAATGAGATTGCTATGAATGGGGAGATCACACAGGTCCGCCCTGTTAGATAGAACAAAATTTTATAGATGGAGGTATTTGTATGACGAAGAAAAAAGAGTTGTTGGAAATGGAAGGTCAGCTCCTGCAGGAAGGTGATTTTGGTCTGGATGGATTACCGGACGGCATGGAACAGGAGTCTTTGGAGGACATGGGGGAGGATGGCCTGCCGGAACTTGCCGGAGAAGAAAGTTCCGGTGGAGAAGCCGGGGAGACGGCAATCGGGGAGGTGTCTGCTGATTCTGATAGCTTGAACAATACCGGGGAAGATATGGATTCCAATGAACCCGCCCCGGAATTGGAGGGCTATCCGGCGGATGATACAGCTTCGGCTAAAACGAAACGGGCCTCCCGCAAAAAGAAGGGTGATGGGGCAGAGGAAATGTCAGGAGATGTACAGGCGGAGGACAGTGAAAAGGCGCCGGACGGAGACAGCGAGGCGCATATGACGGAGGCTGCTTCTGTGGAAAGGGAATCTGCCGAGACGGCTGCAGATGAATGGGCGGAGACGGATGAAGCGGGTGCTGATTCTGAGGTATCCAATGGAAATGAAACGGAGCCGCATTCTTCGTTTTCTTCCGGTACAGATCGTGCCAGGAGGGCAGAGGTTCCGGTGTTGACGCTGGAATCCCGTGGGGAAGTGGAGACAGAGGAATCCCGTGAGGATACAATCTGGCATGAAATTCATAATGCGTACCGTACCAGACGCATTCTTACCGGACAGCTTGGCGGAATTGAGCAGACGGATAATGGCAAGACTATCACGATTGTAGACTATAAAGGGTTTCGAATCGTGATCCCTTTAAAGGAAATGATGATCAATATCGGCCGCAGTCCTTCCGGGCAGGAATACAGAGAACTCATGCTGCGCCAGAATAAGCTCCTCGGCAATATGCTGGGGGCGGAGATTGATTTCATCGTAAAAGGAATCGATTCCAAAACCCGAAGCGTGGTTGCCAGCCGCAAGGAAGCCATGCTCAGGAAACGGCAGATTTTTTATCTGGATACGGATGCGGAAGGAATGTACCGCGTTTACGATAACCGCATTGTTCAGGCCCGTGTGATCGCCGTGGCGGAAAAGGCCGTCCGGATCGAGGCTTTCGGCGTAGAGTGTTCTATCTTGGCGAGGGACCTGTCCTGGGACTGGATCGGGGATGCCCACGAGCGCTTTTCTGTGGGAGATCAGGTATTGGTCCGTATTTTAAATGTGCGGCGTGACAGCCTGGAGGATATCGGTATCAAGGCGGACATCAAGAGCGTTTCCCAGAACACCAGCCACGACAACCTGAAAAAATGCCGTGTCCAAAGTAAATACGCAGGCAGGGTTACGGATGTGCATAAGGGCGTGGTCTATATCCGTCTGTCCAACGGTGTGAATGCCGTGGCGCATTCTTGTTATGACTATCGCACTCCTGGGAAAAAGGACGACGTCAGCTTTGTTGTGACCAGGCTTGATGAAGAGCGGGGAATTGCAGTGGGGATTATTACACGGATCATTCGGCAGAATTTGTAAGATTATGACTGCCTGGAATGGATGAAACAGGTTGTAAGATTTAGGGAATGGAGTGCTGCAGGAATGACGGAGATTCCTGTGGCACCCTTTTTATTAGAGCATAGAAAGGACAGAATGGTATGAAAATAGGGTTGATTGCCGTGGATGGTCACAACTATCCAAACATTCCGCTTATGAAAATCTCTGCCTGGCACAAGGCGCATGGCGATACAGTGGAATGGTATGAGCGACTGTTTTCCGGACATATGGACAGAGTATATCTGAGCAAAGTATTTTCTTTCACTCTGGATTATCCATACTATATTGATGCGGATCAGGTGATAAAAGGGGGCAGCGGATATTGCATAGAAGTGGCAAATGGGAGAGAGGTGTATCATAAAGAGCGAGATACCGAATTACCATGGGAAATAGAACATTGCTATCCGGATTATGACCTGTACCCGGAGTTCTGCAGAGAAACGGCATATGGATTTCTCACCAGGGGGTGTCCGAGGGGCTGTGATTTTTGTCATGTGGCAGAAAAAGAAGGCAGGTGTTCTGTGAAAGTGGCCGATCTGTCGGAATTTTGGAAGGGACAAAAGAGGATTGTTTTATGTGATCCCAATCTTCTGGCATGCCGGGAATGGAAAGACCTGCTCCAGCAGCTCATAGACAGTAAGGCGATCATTAATTTCAATCAGGGAGTGGATGCCAGGCTTATGACGGAAGAAAAAATGGAAATGTTAAAAAGGCTAAAGGTTAATGCCATTCATTTTGCCTGGGATCGCTATGAAGATAAGGAGATTATTGTGCCCCGGTTAAAGGCGTTTAAGGAAATAACAGGGTGGGGCAGAGATAAATTGAGCGTATATGTCTTGATAAATTATGATACCACCATCGAGCAGGATCTGGAGCGTATATACACACTGCGGGATATGGGATACAATCCTTATGTGATGATCTACAACAAGGGGGCGACCAAAGGAATGGATACGGTGAGGTGTATCCAACGATGGGTGAATAATAGAAAGATTTTTAATGTTGCAAAGCGATTTGAGGTGTACGGATGTAAAATAAATAAAACATAAGGAAACTTATATAAATTCATGAAAACATGGTATTAAACATATCTGCTTTGCCATAGTATCAGAAACTTTTTGAGACTTAGATTTATTATAAGAGTGGTATATCCATAGCTTTATATAATGAATTTTGGCATTTGCTTTCCACACATATTTTTATTGAATATTTTTTGTTAGATAATATAAGTAGTTATAATGTCGTTTGGCGCTTTTTGTGTTATAATTTTGTAAGTAGACATAATTCTACTATGATTGAAGTGGAAAAAGGTGGGTGGGAGATGCATTCAGAGAAATTAGAAGAAACAACACTTTGGAAATGTTATCAGAGAAAGTTGCTATATAATAGTGAGAGAGGAATTTGGGTTAAGAAAATCTATGAAGTAGCAGCAAAGAGCTTGTTAGATGTGAGAGAAACTTTTAAAAATTATACCTTGCATGATGAGACTCATATTTTAAATGTATTGGATGCGATGGGAGGTTTACTTGGTGATCAGATAGAAAATCTGACAGTTGGTGAGGCAGAGCTTTTAATCCTGGCTGCCAGTCTTCATGATTTAGGGATGGTTTATGGAGATGATGAAAGAAAGCAATGTTATGAAGATAAGGCCATGTATGATATTTTTTTGAAAAAATATCGTCCAGATTTGATTGGGTATTTGCCAGAAGAGTGGGAAGAAGATGTCCGTCAATATTATCTTCGTACTTTACATCCTTTTCGGATTGCAGATGTACTTCAGGATGGGGAATGGAGAAAATTACTTGCAGAACGTCCTCTTGATATCGTACCGATGGAGAATGTTCTGGCTGTTTGTCAGGCCCATGGGAAAGAACCGAAAGAACTCTGCATCGATGAGGATTTAGAGTATCTTTCGGCGAGTGCTATAGATCCCCTGTTTTGTTCGCTTTTATTGCGTCTGGGAGACTTGTTGGATTTCGACGATACTCGTGCGCCGAAGATATTATATAAATATGTAGCTTGTAATGACAAAAGTTGTAAAGAATGGGATAAGCATCAGGCTTCGGCTGGGTTTCGGTATCCTCAAAATCCATCTACAGATGATTTGCCTTATAAAGCCCGGTGTACGAATCCGGGAATAGAACATGCGATTAAAGACTTTCTAGATTGGGTTGATGAAGAACTAAATAATTGCAGTAAATTGCAAAAGTATTGTAAAAGATTCTGGCAACAAAACTTCCCATTTCCAAGGGCCATTTTGCGGGATGAAATTGAGGCGGATGGGTATATGAGTGGTGATTTCTGCATGACAATGGATCAGGAACAGATTCTACAATTGCTGACAGGTGAAAATTTATATGATAGTCCAGAGGTTTTTGTTAGAGAACTTTTGCAAAATGCGATTGATGCGACACTGCTTCGAGGTGAAATGGATACTCATTTTCAACCGGAGAATTCCCGGATTGATTTTTGGAAGTGGAATGATGAAGAAGGAAATATTTGGTTTCGGATTGATGATCGGGGAACGGGAATGACGTTAGGGATGTTACAGCGGTATTTTCTAAAAGTAGGAAACTCATATTATACATCCCGAGAGTTAGAACGAGATTTGAGTGAGCACAACCAAGAAAGGAATTATCAGGGGATTAGTTGTTTTGGAATTGGATTTTTATCGTGTTTTCTGTGTGGAGATTATGCAGAGGTTTCTACACTCTATTTTGATTCGGAGAAAAATCGGAGGGAAGAATCAGCTATAAAATCTTATGGGACGGCACACTATGGTTTGCGGCTTCAGGTGACAGGATTAAGCGGATATTATACGCTTAAAAGCCAAGCAAAGCAGCATTTGGTGGAAAGGCCGCTGCCGATACCTGATTGTTATAAGGGAGAGACATTGGGAAGGCTTGAGCGAAACGGCTATCGTATAGAACCGGGAACCTCTATAGTGATACGTTTGAATCCGGGGAAATTGGGAAATTTAAATTTATATGAAGTGGTAGAAAGCTATTTGTGCGGCGCAGAGATACCAGTATTTTATAACGGAAAGCGAATTGGTCGTACATATAAAGAGATAAAGCAGATGGTTCGTAAGGCTTCTGAAAAGAAATTTTATGAATTGTCTTCTGAACGGAAACAAGAATTTGATCGTTGTTTTCCAGCTATTGCTGGTCACTATCCTAAGATTTCTGTTGAAGTGCTATTTTGGGATAAAGATGAGGATGTGGTGCTTCCGGAATTGTCCGTATTGGTAATAAAATATGGGGTACAATTTGGTGATAAATATTCTTGGAAGATAAAGGATGTGTTTTTGAAAATAGAATTTAGAATTGAAGATGAGAAAATTATATTTGAAGTGCAACCAGGAGGCGGACCAGTACTTACGCTTAATGATTGGCCAGTATTGCAAGAGTGTTATGGTAAAGAAAAAACAGATGCCTTAGCAATCGAATTAGAAAAATATTCCACATGCCCTTTAGAAGGAAAGCAGTTGGGGGAGACTTGGGTACCATTTGAAAAGAAGTTTGGCATTCGTCAATTATGGGAATCATACTATGCTTATCAGCAAAGAGGTTATATGGAAATTCCCATCAAGAATGGATATCCTAATATGAATGAATTGACATTAAATAGGCGATATAGTACGACTACTTATGTGCATCAAGGTGTTGTGATTGATATTGATGATGGAATGAAGTACGTTAATGAAACATATGGAATGTTTTTTTTAGGAGATAGATGGAAACCCAGAATGAAATTGGATCGTTCTAGGATAGAGAAGATGGCTCCAGAGATTTCTGTAGCCTGTTATGGGATTTTTGAGAAATGTAAGTGTGTAGACATTTTAGGTTGTAGGATACATGACGTTTCCGCACAATACAATTTAGCACAGTGGAGGAAAATAAGAAATCCGCAATTGAATGTATGGATGAAAAAACATATGGAAGAGTTTTTTTTGAAGAAAAAGCAGGATTTGCAAAGACCAAAAAAAAGTGGTACAGGGCATGAATGTACTATAGGTTTCCTGAGTACGGACAATCAATGGTTACATAGATATTTACAATCATATTTGCAGGACAATTATCAAATGACGGTTAATTACGAAAAAGGGGGAATGATTTCATTTGAAAAACGAGAACAGATAACGGATGCCTTTGATTTATTTCCTCCATTAATGTTTTGCGTTGCAGCGAGTGACCAGAGTCGCCAGTATGTTTGTGCGACTGATCCGTCAATACGCAGATGTATTACATTGGATCATCCATTTGTTGTATGGTTGTTAGAAAATTCCTTTATATTGAATTTATATTATAAAAGGCAGTTTCAGCAACTGATAGAATGTCTTATGGATGAGAAAGTGGATAAAATTATAAAAAAGTATAATGAGATTTGTAAGCAATTTGTGAGTCTGGGTGAATGCCATGGTATTGATATAAAGAGTCTTCCAAACTTGGGTGAAAAGGATTTCTTTGAACAGGAAAGAGATGTCAAATTATGACTTTCAACAGAGTTGTTTAATAACTATAACTTCAGCTGATTTTAGGTCTTATTGTTAAATGGCTTTAGAGTATTATAGTTTTATTTAGAAAAAAAGGGTATAACATGAAAAAGAAAAACATAATAATTTGTGGTGCGGTTAAAGTTATACTAATCGTTATAGCCCCAATTATTCTTGACAGTTGTATACTGGGGAACGATATAAAGAGTAATGTCGGTAATGATATTTGGAGGGCCTTTTTTGGGAGCTATTTCGGTGGTTTATTTGGTGCTGTTGCTACACTGTTCGTATTGTATGATACTCAAAACAGTAGAAAGAGAGCAGAAAAAAGGAATAAAAAGAAGCAGAAAAAGCAA
>CATJIW010000233.1 GCA_949740745.1 uncultured Lachnospiraceae bacterium
AGCCCCCTCCAGGAGCCGGTATTTCTCTTCCGCAAACAGTCCGTCCTCCTCCGTATCGTCCATGGCCCGCAGGGTGACCATCCGGTTTTCCGGCTCCTCCGACGCTGCCTTCGTCAGGGGAGCGAACCCGGAGGGACAGGCCAAATGGTCCCTGGTCCGGTTCATCCTGGAGACCTCCGGGAGTGTCCCGATCCGCAAAAGCGTTTCCTCCGAAATGCCGCCCCTCCCGTCCTTCGTCTGTATCAGGATCTTGGAGCCGGTCTTTTCCCGCATTCTCTGTCCGGCCTCCTTAGCCGTCTGCAGAATGACAAAAGACACCAAAAGCAGCGTGCTCACGACCACGAAAATGCCAAAGAGCGTGAGGCTCTTTCCCTTCTTCCGCCAGAGATAGCGGAAGCCTCTCTGCCAAAAGCTCATCTCATCCCTCCGTTCTCCGGTAAATGTATACCCTCTCCGCCGTCAGGCTCCCGTCCTTCTCGTAAGTCCCGTAGAGGACCAGCTCCGTCTGCTTCTTCACATCCTCTACGGAAGCGGCCCGATAGGAGGCCCCCGCCGTCAGGATGTCAACCTCTGCGATCTGGAAGGTACAATCCGGCCCGTAAGACACCTTTATCTTTTCCGTATCCTCCTCGTAACCTTCCGCCGCCGACCAGGCGAGCCCGCCACCGTCCTCGGCCTCCTCCGAATGGACGGGAATGAGGCTGCACCCGTCCCCGGAAAATTCTGCTACCGACCCGACCAGGTCCGCCCGCTCCAAAAGCAGATCGGCATCCACCGGATTTCCGGAAGAGTCCGCCGGGTTTCCTGAAATGTCCTTCCCCCCACCGAGGGTCGCTGCGGTCCCACCGCCGGTCCCCGAAAGGTCAGGGCCTCCCGTTTCCCCTTTCGTTCCCTTTTCTCCCGCTCCCTCGCCGCAGCCCCAACACATTCCAAGAACCGCCGTGACAAGGACTGCCAAAAGTAATCTGCGTCTCATCGATCTTCTCTCCTTTCCGAGATCATGGAATTTTGATCTCTGACGGGATTATACGGGAAAAGAAGTTGAAAAGTCCTGGAAAATTTAAGAGAAATGGCGGGGATTTTTAAAGGATTTTTAGAGAATTTCCTGCTATCATAGAGAAAAGGCAACACGGAAAAAGCAGTCTTTTCTATAATTGAGGTGTTGTCGGACGGCGCCGGGCATCTGCTGATAAGAAAAGACTGCTTTTTCCTGGTTCCACAGGAAACGAGACCGGTGTCCGGGGGAAAAGAACTGATTTCCTTCCGTGTTGTATCCTGGGGACCTGAAAAAGCGGAAACCCAAGACAAAGCGGGAGGTGTATACATGATGCGGATTTTACTGGTGGAGGATGACAAGAACCTGGCGGAGGCCATCGCAGGCCATCTGAAAAAGGAGGGGCATCTGGCGGACTGCTGTCCGGACGGGGAGCAGGCGCTCCTCTTTGCCCTGCATGGGGAGTTTTCTTATGATGTGATCCTGCTGGACCGGATGCTCCCCGTCATCGACGGCCTGACGGTCTTGAAGGCCATAAGACAGAAACGGATCTGGACCCCGGTGCTCATGATCACCGGGCTTTCGGAGCTGGAGGACAAGATCGACGGGCTGGACTGCGGGGCGGATGATTATCTGGTCAAGCCCTTCCATATGAAGGAGCTGTCCGCCAGGATCCGGGCCCTGGTCCGCCGGCCGGCAGAGATGGCCGCCGCTTCCTGGATCTCCGCCTTCGGGCTGACGCTGGATGTGGAGCGGCGCCGGCTGACCTGGAAGACCCACGCCGTCTCCCTCACCGGAAAGGAATCGGAGCTCATGCAGGTCCTCATGAAGGACCCTGAGCGGACCCACAGCAGGGAGGAGCTGCTCTGGAAGGTCTGGGGCGGCTCCTCCGAGGTCGAGGCTGGAAACGTAGATAACTACATCCATTTCCTGCGGAAACGGTTGAAAAGCCTCGGCTGCGCCGCCAAGATCCGCACCGTCTACGGCGCCGGTTACCGGCTGGAGGAAACGCCATGACCGTCAAGCTGCGCCGGACGCTGACCCGCCTGTTTCTCTTTTTCACCATGCTGGCCTTTACGGTCCTTTTTCTTATTTTTGCGGGAAACGCAGTCAAAAAATGGAGGGAGACCGAGCTCTCCCTGGCCATCCGTCTGGCGGACGGCTTCTCCGAAGAGCTTCTGCAGGAGGAGAGCCCGGCCTGGGAGGACCTCTGCTCCCAGGCCCTGGAATCCCGCACCTGGCTTTTCCTGTCGGACGGTCAAAACGAACAGGCGGGGCCGGAGTGTTTCCCGACACCCCTCGCCGTCCTGAAGGAACAGCTCCTCTCCGGCTCCAAAGTCACAGGGACGGAGGCGGTCACCCCGGCCCACCGGGCGGGGGACGTTTTCAACCGAACTACCCACCGGCTCACCGGAAACCATTCCGAAATCTATTACGGCATCGAGCTTCGTCTGGACGGTTCCGGCTCCGGAGATTATGTCTTGATCCTCATTTATCCCTGCGCCGCCCTTCTAGACATCCTGCGGGAGGAATGCCGCCTCTATCCCCTCCTCTGGCTCCTTGCCTTTGCCGTCATGTACGGTATGAGCCGCTTTCTGATCCAGAGGACCCTGCTCCCGGTGGAAGCGGCCATGAAAAGCCAGAAGGAATTCATTGCCGCCGCCTCCCACGAATTAAAAACGCCTCTTGCGGTGATCCAGGCCAACGCGGAAGCCATGAAGCCTGCGGACGAAAACGGAGAGGAAACCTGCGGACGGGAGCGGGCTGTTATCTTGGAAGAGTGCGGGCATATGACAACCCTTATCGGCTCCCTGCTCACTCTGGCGGCGACGGATGCAGGCAGCTTTCGGATCGAACAGAAAGAGACAGACATGGACACGCTCCTCATCGAAACCTGGGAGGCCTTCCTGCCCGCCTGCCGGAAAAAGGAGATCAATCTCCATCTGGACACCGGAGAGGACTGCTGTCCCAAAGTGTTCTGCGACGGAGAGCGCATCGGACAGGTCCTGCGGATCCTCCTGGACAACGCCCTGGACCATTCCCCGGCCGGCTCCCCGGTCACGCTGAAAGCCTCCGTGCTAAAATCCCGGAAAGGAGACATGTTTGCCTGTTCTGTCATCGACCACGGTCCCGGGATCCCGGCAGGGCAGAGGGAACGGGTATTTGAGCGCTTTTTCTGCGGCGACGCCTCCCGCACCGACCGAAACCATTTCGGCCTTGGCCTCAGCATCGCAAAGGAGATCATAGAGAAACACCACGGGATCCTCACCTTTTTCGACACACCGGGAGGCGGCTGTACCTTCGAATTCCGCCTTCCTGTTTCCCGTACCTGATATCTGGCCTGCTGCCCCCTTTACCGGTTTCTTCCCAAAAAACCGCAGCCCCTGAAACTGCTTGCTTTTCAGGGGCTGCGGGTTCTTATACAGACAAGATATCCTTAGAACTTCCCGGCCTTCGCCGCTTCCTCGATGGAAACGGCCACGGCCACGGTCATGCCGACCATGGGGTTGTTGCCGGCGCCGATGAGGCCCATCATCTCCACGTGGGCGGGCACGGAGGAGGAGCCTGCGAACTGGGCATCCGAGTGCATGCGGCCCAGGGTATCGGTCATGCCATAGGAAGCAGGGCCCGCCGCCATGTTGTCGGGATGCAGGGTACGTCCGGTGCCGCCGCCGGAAGCCACGGAGAAGTACTTCTTGCCGTCCTCATTCCGCTCCTTCTTGTAGGTTCCCGCCACGGGGTGCTGGAATCTGGTGGGGTTAGTGGAGTTGCCGGTGATGGAGACGTCTACAGCCTCCTTCCACATGATGGCCACGCCCTCGGGCACGCTGTTGGCGCCGTAGCAGTTGACCTTCGCACGGAGTCCCTCGGAGTAGGATTTGCGGAAGACTTCCTTCACCTCGTTGGTGTAGGGATCGTACTCGGTCTCCACGTAGGTAAAGCCGTTGATCCTGGAGATGATCTGGGCGGCATCCTTGCCGAGGCCGTTCAGGATAACGCGGAGCGGCTTCTGGCGGACCTTGTTGGCCTTCTCGGCGATGCCGATGGCGCCCTCCGCCGCCGCAAAGGACTCATGGCCGGCCAGGAAGCAGAAACACTCCGTCTCCTCCTCCAGAAGCATCTTGCCCAGGTTTCCATGTCCAAGCCCCACCTTGCGGGTGTCCGCAACGGAACCGGGAATGCAGAACGCCTGAAGGCCCTCGCCGATAGCTGCCGCAGCGTCGGCCGCCTTCCTGCAGCCCTTTTTGATGGCGATGGCGGCGCCCACGGTGTAAGCCCACTTCGCATTCTCAAAACAGATGGGCTGGATACCCTCCACCATCTTGTATACGTCCAGGCCGGCTGCCTTCGTGATCTCACCGGCCTCCTCGATGGAACCAATTCCATACTCCTTTAAAACAGCAAGAATCTGTTTCTCTCTTCTCTCATATGATTCAAACAAAGCCATTTTATACGATTCCTCCTAAATTCAATTTATGTATCCGTCTGATTCACTGCCGGTTATTGATTATTCCTGTCTGGGGTCAATGATTTTCGCCGCGTCGGCAACACGTCCGTACTGTCCCTTGGCCTTTTCCCATGCGGTGTTGGGGTCGTCGCCCTTCTTGATAAAGTCGGTCATCTTTCCAAGGCTTACGAACTGATAGCCGATGATCTGGTCGTCCTCGTCCAGGGCGATCCCGGTCACATAGCCTTCGGCCATCTCCAAATAGCGGGGGCCCTTCTTCAGGGTGCCGTACATGGTGCCTACCTGGGAACGGAGGCCCTTGCCAAGATCCTCCAGGCCGGCGCCGATGGGAAGTCCGTCCTCGGAGAATGCGCTCTGGCTTCTTCCGTATACGATCTGTAAGAACAGCTCTCTCATAGCTGTATTGATCGCATCACATACCAGGTCCGTGTTCAGCGCTTCCAGCACCGTCCTTCCGGGCAGGATCTCGGAAGCCATGGCTGCGGAATGGGTCATGCCGGAGCATCCGATGGTCTCCACCAGAGCCTCCTGGATAATCCCCTCCTTAACGTTCAGGGTCAGCTTGCAGGCACCCTGTTGAGGCGCACACCAGCCGATGCCGTGGGTCAGCCCGGAAATGTCGGCAACCTCCTTCGCCTGCACCCATTTCGCTTCCTCAGGGATCGGAGCGGCGCCATGGGCCACGCCCTGGGCTACTGTACACATTTTCTCTACTTCATGTGAATAAATCATGTTAAGACTCCTTTCAGAATATAAAGATTCAGTACCATACTCTGTCTTATTTTCTCACAAAATGACGGGTTCGTCCAGATATTTTTTAGCGAAAATAATCAGAAATCGATTTTCTTAATTTTGCATAAAACAGCAACTTTTGCTTCCCCATTTTTGTGAAATATGTTAAAATAAAGACAATAGATTCTCGGACAAGCTTTGGGAGGTAGGTATGATTATTACAGTCACAATGAACCCGGCCATAGACAAGACCCTGGACGTGAAAAATTTCACCGGAGGCGCCGTCCACCGGGTCACGAAGGTCATTCAGGATGCCGGGGGGAAAGGCATCAACGTTTCCAAAACCGTCCAGGCCCTGGGCGGTGAGACCATTGCCACCGGCTTTCTGGGGGGAAGCGCCGGGAGAATGATCGAACTTGCGTTAAACCAGCTGGAGATCCGGCATCAGTTCGTACATATCGAAGGAGAAACCCGTACCAATGTCAAGGTAGTTGACGTGGCCAGAGAAGGCTTCGTGACCGAATTCAACGAGCCGGGCCCCACCGTCACCTCCGGCGACATTGAGAAGCTGGCAAAGACTCTGGACGCCTTTGCCGGCCCTTCGTCCATTTTCGTGTTTTCCGGCAGCGTGCCCGCCACAATCGACAAGGAAATTTACGGCTATTTTACCAGAAAGCTGAAAAAACGTCAGGCTACCGTTTTCGTGGACGCCTCCGGCGAGCTGTTCGCCGAGGCCGTCAAGGCGAAGCCCTATCTGGTAAAGCCCAACGCATACGAGATCGCCGATTATTTCGGTCTGGGAGACGAGGCCAGCGAGGCGACTCTTGCCGACCTTGGACGGGAGCTTCTGAACCGGGGCATCCACACCATCGCCATCTCCCGCGGGCAGAAGGGGGCGCTCTTCGTCACCCATGACGCCAAATGCTACAAGGCAAACGGAATCCAGGTGCAGGCCCATTCCACCGTGGGGGCCGGAGACGCCATGGTAGCCGCCCTGGCCCACGGCCTGGACAGCGACATCCCCTTCGCAGACTGCGCCAGGCTCTCCATCGCCGCTTCGGCAGGGGCCTGCACCACCCTCGGCACCAAGCCGCCGGTAGGGGCTCTGGTGGAGGAGCTGGTAAAGGAAGTATCCATCGTTTCCTTATAATCCGGCACTTCCCCGGAGAACTGCGTTTTGCCTTACAAAAACGAAGCTTTCTTTACAACGAAACGAGGACCGTCTCCGGCTCTGCCGGGAGCAGACGGTCCTCGTTTTATCCGTTCGGATTTATTTTCTCACAAGCAGTGACTTCCCGCTCATTTCTTTCGGCTGTTCCATCCCCATCATCTCGATCAGGGTCGGGGCAATATCCGCCAGGCAGCCGCCCTCTCTCAAAGTATAGTCCCT
This sequence comes from uncultured Lachnospiraceae bacterium, assembly GCA_949740745.1. Classification (GTDB taxonomy): domain Bacteria; phylum Bacillota; class Clostridia; order Lachnospirales; family Lachnospiraceae; genus Lientehia. The sequence continues at coordinate 6,586 of CATJIW010000233.1, forward strand.
GTCATAATTGATCAGGATGAAGGGCACTGGATTGGTAGTGTGGGCCGTGAAGCTTCCTCCGTGGACATAATCAACGAGCTGCTCCGCATTTCCATGGTCCGCGCAGAGGAACATCTGGCCGCCCATTTCCTTGACCGCCGACACGGCTCTTCCCACGCAGGAATCCACCGCCTCCACCGCCTGGATGGCCGCATTCTCCACGCCGGTGTGTCCCACCATGTCGGGATTCGCGAAATTAACGATGATCACGTCGTATTTGCCGGAGCGGATCGCCTCCACCAGCTTGTCGCAGACCTCGTAGGCACTCATCTCCGGCTTCAGATCATAGGTCGCCACCTTGGGAGACTTGACCAGAATCCGCTCCTCGCCTGCATTCGGTTCCTCCACGCCGCCGTTAAAGAAGAAAGTCACATGGGCGTATTTTTCCGTCTCGGCAATCCTGGCCTGAGTCAGGCCGCGGGCCGCCAGGAACTCTCCGAAGGTATTGGTGATTTCCACCTTATGGAAGGCCACCAGCTTGTTGGGAATGGTCACGTCGTACTCCGTGAAGCACACATAGGTGGTCTTCACCCGCTCGCCCCGGTCAAAGCCGTCAAATTCGTCGGCACAGAACACCCGTGTCAGTTCCCTCGCCCGGTCGGGACGGAAGTTGTAAAAGATAATGGAATCGCCGTCCTGAATGGTCGCCACGGGAGCGCCGTTTTCCGTCACCACCGTGGGCACCACGAACTCATCGTTCACGCCCTCGTCATAGGACGCCTGAATAAGAGCCACCGGATCGGCCGCCGTCTTTCCCTCGCCCTTCGTAAGCGCCCGGTAAGCAAGCTCCACCCTGTCCCAGCGATTGTCCCGGTCCATGGCATAGTAGCGCCCGCTTACGGAAGCCACCTTCCCCACGCCGATCTCCTTCATCTTCTCCACCAGCTCAGCCACATACTCCTTCCCGGAGGTGGGCGGCGTGTCACGGCCGTCTAAGAAGCAGTGGACGTAAACCCTGGAAAGCCCCTCTCTCTTTGCCAGCTCCAAAAGGCCGTAAATATGGGTGTTATGGCTGTGGACGCCCCCGTCGGACACCAGCCCGTAAAGATGAAGGGACGAATCGTTCTTCTTACAGTTTGCCGCGGCCGCCTTAAACGCCTCGTTCTGAAAAAAATCACCGTCCCGGATTTCCTTGGTAATCCTGGTCAGCTCCTGATATACGATGCGCCCTGCGCCCATATTCAGATGGCCCACCTCGGAATTTCCCATCTGCCCCTCCGGAAGCCCCACGGCCATGCCGCTGGCATTGCCTTTTACAAAGGGACAGTTCGCCATCAGCTTATCCATAACCGGAGTCTCTGCCTCGTAAACGGCATTGCCGTCATGCCTCTCATTGAGGCCGTAACCGTCGAGAATCATCAGCACTGTAGGTTTTTTACTCATTGTCGTTCTCCTTCAATATCATCCATTGACAGATCCAAGCATTTTTCTTTCAACTTTGAATTGTACTCCATTTTTCCCCACTGTGCAAGACCTCTGATAAAATTCTCACAGTTTCCGGCCCCGCCCGTATGATCGGAACTCCGTCACACGTAAAAGGAGGCCTTTCCCCTTTTACGACGGCCATAAGGTCAGCCCTTTTTCACCGGATGCCGGATCACAGTCTTTAAATTCTCCGGCCTGCAGCGCCTTGCGTCGCTGAGATAAATCTCATGATGGAACCGACCGCCTGTAAAATCCGCCGCATACCCCTGCCTCCCGGCAAACTCTTCCATAAGCGCAACCGTCCCCGGTTCGTCGTCATAAGGCCCCAGATGCATGCACTGCACGCAGCAGCCCTCGTCATATGTAAAAAATTCCACCTTGGAAAAATCGGCGCCTTTCTTTGCCTCCGCCTCGGAAACCGCCCAGTCAAATTCCTCCCTGGTGACAAATTCCGGAAGCCGGATCATGGAAATCCACTGAAACCTTTCCTTATGTTTATAATCGATTCCCTCCACGCCCTCCTGCCGCCAGAGTCCCTCCAGGGGCGGCACCACGTAATCAAAAAACCCTTCAATATTATGACTTCCCTTTTTGCTCATCTTGATGGTGAAGGCAACACCGTAAAGAAGGCCCAGGGCTTCCTTGTAAGCGCCCCCCTCTTCGTTGGGATCTCCCATTCCCCGCACGGCCGCAAAATTCATCCTCGGAACCGTCACAAGCTCCGGCTTCCTTCCGGGAAGGTAAAATTCCTTATATTCCTTTTTATAATCGAAGGCAGGCCTCTTTTTTTCCTTTTCGGAGTCCGCCCTTACAGCGGCCTCTTCCGGCGCGCCGCCCTTCGGCACTTTGCCGTCTTTTTTCGGCGTCCCCGGCACTTTCGGCTTTCCGGGCTTCTTCGGCTTCGGCGCCGGAAGCTCTGCACAGGTCATCCGTACAAGCTCCGTGAGCTTTTCCCGGTTTTCCGCGTCCTCAACAAGAAAATAATTTTTCGCCCCCTCGTAAGGCGGCGCCTCCGTAAGCTCCGGGCAGAGCCTTCTCCCTGCCTCCGTGGCCTTCACGAAAAGCTGATCGTCACAAATCACTCCGAAAATCTTCCCGTCGCAGTATATTCCATACTCCCCGAACATTTTCCGGTACGTGATCTCTCCGGCTTCCCGAAGCCCGTCTGCTACGAATTCTACAAATTCCAGTCTGGATGCCATTTTATTCCCTCCGTTTTCCTGATGCTTCCCATCCTTTTCCCGCCTGGCTCTATCACCGCCGCTTCCCCTTCTGCGCGGCGAAGAATTTTCTTTTTGAAGCCGGCGGCGCAGCTTTATGCCATAACAGATACTTCCTTCTTTACGCTTTTCATTATATCTTATCAGCCGCTTCCGCTGCAACTTTATTCTGGCGCTTCCGCTCCAAAAATGCCTGGCCGCCCTCTTCCTGTCCCTCCGGCTTTTTGACACCTCCCCCGTATTTCTTCATATATTACTATTAATCAACCAATCTGAAAGGAGTTCTACTATTGGAACGTTATTATCAGCGCCGCGTGGACTGCCGGAAGAATAATTCCTGCAGCTGCCCCAATGTTAACCCCGGCTGCAAAGAGCCTCCCTGCGGCTGCCGGCCCGGCGGTCCGAAACCGCCCTCAGGATGCCAGCGGCCGTCCGACGGAAACCGTCCGGATATGAACTCTCGCCCCTCCTGCCCCTGCCAGCCGGTCAACCGGGCAGGCTTCAATGTCTGCCGGCCCGGCGACTGTCCCCCTGCCGCCAACGCCGACATCGCCATGGGCTACGTCCCCTGGCAGCAATGGGAATGCACGTATCCCCTGGGCAAGGGGCTTTTCATCGGGACCGTATTCCCGTCCCTTGACAAACCATTTCTGATCGGGAGGTGCGCAATCAGACCATGAACGAACTCATGACTCAGATTTATGAATTCAGTTTTGCTGTCGACGACGTTCTTCTGTATCTGGACACCCATCCGGAAGACCAGGAAGCCCTGGCCTACTACAAGAACATGAGAGACGCCAGGGA
>CATJIW010000234.1 GCA_949740745.1 uncultured Lachnospiraceae bacterium
CGGGGCAAAGCCAAGGAAGGAAGAAATATATTTATTTTCGCTTCTCGGAAGCTTCTCGGAGGTAGCGGTTTTTCCGCCGATCCGGTATCCTTCCAGATAAGCCTTGTGGCCGGTCCCTTCCGCCACCACCTGCTCCAGCACATACCGCATGGTCTCACTGGTCTCTTCCGACAGGATCCGCTCTCCCGTTCCCCAGTCAAGCTTCTGAATGACCGTGCCGTCGCTGCTTCTCGTTTCCACGGCAAAGTGGGGCGTGACCCGCACCCCGCCGTTGATAATCGAGCTGGCCGTGGCGATGAGCTGGATGGGCGTGATCTGAAAGGACTGCCCGAAGGAAACCGTGGCAAGCTCCACTTCCCCCATGTTTTCTTCCTTATGCATAATGGTCGACGCCTCTCCCGGCAGATCGATCCCGGTACGGTTAAGGAGGCCGAACTGACGGAAATACCTGCACATGTCGGAAGTCCCGAGCCTGAGTCCCACCTCGATAAAGACCGGATTGCAGGAATTCATGACTCCCTGCAGGAAGGTTTCCGCCCCGTGGCCCGCCACCTTGTGGCAGTGGATCCTCCGGTCCTCCACCACCCGGTAGCCGGGACAGCTGAAGGTATCCGTAAGAGACACCACTCCCTCCTCCAGTCCGGCCGCCGAGGTGATTATTTTAAAGGTAGAGCCCGGCTCATAGGTGTCGTTGATGCAGGAATTCCGCCACATCCGGTTTCTCAGATCCTGAAGCTCCTCCTCTCCAAGCCCCGTGGTATCAATATCCGTATTCAGAGTAAAGGGATCGTTCAGGTCGAATTCCGGCACGTTTACCATGGCCATGATCTCTCCGTTTTTCGGATTCATCACGATCACGGACACCTGCTTTGCCTGCTTCTGCTCCATGACCTTTTTCGCTTCCTGCTCCACGAATTTCTGGATATTCACATCCAGGCTCAGATACAGGCTGTTCCCCTCCACAGGCTCGATCCGCCCCTCTGCCGCCGCATCGATCTCCACTCCCCTGGCATCCGTCTGCGTCAGGATCATCCCGTCCTGCCCCTTCAGATATTCCTCGTAAATCACCTCCAGGCCGATGATTCCCTGATTGTCTCCCCCCGTAAAGCCCAGGACCTTGGAAGCCAGGCTCCCAAAAGGATAATACCGCTTATAATCCTCGTCCACCTTCACTCCGCCAAGATCGCAGGCTCTGATGGCATCTCCGACCGATTTATCCACATTGGATTTAATGATCTCCCTGGAGCTTACCTTCTCCACTTTTTTCCGCACCGTTTCCTCGTCGATCCCAAGCTTTTCGGAAAGCACGGCCGTCACCTCGTCGGCGTCCTTCACCTGGCTGTGGATCACGGATACGGTACAGACCGTCCGGTTATCGGCGATCACCACCCCGTTGGCATCATAGATCCGCCCTCTGGCGGCTTTGATAGACCGCTCCCTCTCATGAAGCTCCTCTGCCAGAGCCGTATAATGGGCGGACTGAAACAGCATCAGATATCCCAGCCTGCCTGCCAGAATCCCGAAACCGGCCAGGCACACGGCAAAAGTCACTAAAATTTTAAAACGGTGATAGGTATAATTGGGAACCATCCGTCCCCTCCGGAGTCTTTTAATAAAGCCTATTCAAAGTCTCCCTGAAAAATTCCACCGCTGTAGCCTCCCTCTGAAACTTCTGTCTCCCCGGAAGGATCCGCTCCCCCTTCCGGCGTCTGCGCTCCTCCCTCCGGCGCTCCCTCGTTTCCAGGCTCCTCTGCCCCCGGCGCTTCTCCGTTTCCGGCAGGCTGTCCGTTTTCCGGATTCTCCGCTCCGTCCCCGTTTCCGGGGGCCCCTGCTTCTTCCGGATTTTCGGCGTTTCCGGGGCGCCCTGCCTCTTCCGGAGCCTCTGCGTTTTCAGGGGCCTCCGCCCCTTCCGGAGCCTCCGCTGCTGCGGGCCCCTCCGGCGAAGCCGTTTCGGAAGGAGCCTCACCCGTCTCCCTGGTCGGAAACAGGTTCAGGTAAGGGATGATCGCTTCCCATAAGGAACGGGTCAGATTGGTGGCGTGGCCGCCGGTGGACTGATCCTCCACGTTCGGCTCGTCGATGACCACCATCATAAAGTATTCCGGGTCGCTGGCCGGCAGAAAGCTGGTAAAGGAGACCACATATTTCCGGTCCTCCCTCGGAAGCTTCTCCGCCGTTCCCGTCTTGCCCCCTATCTCATAACCGGGGATTGCCGTGGACCAGGGCCTCTGCTCGTCCACCATGGCCGTCATGGCCTTTTTCAAAAACTCCGAGGTGCTCTCGCTGACCGTCTCCCGCACCAGCGTCTTATCCATGGTTTCCACCACGGTTCCGTCCGAACGGATAATCTCTTTTACCACGTGGGGAACATAATACTGTCCGCCGTTGATCAAAGAGCAATGGGCCGCCGCCATCTGGATCACCGTCGCATTAAAATTCTGCCCGAAGGAATTTGTCACCAGGTCAATCTCCGACATCTCCTCTTCCTTCTTTAAAATGCCGTTTTCCTCGCCGGGCAGATCGATCCCGGTCCTGCTTCCAAGCCCGAACACCGGCTGATATTTGCAGAACACGCCCGTGCCGATCTGCTGCCCGATCTGGATCAGCGCATCGTTGCAGGATTCCACAATGGCCCCCTCAAGGTCCAAAGTCCCGTGGCCGGCCAGCCTGTGGCAGTTGATCCGTTTTCCCTCTGCGTAATCCCAGCCGCCGTCGCAGACATAGGAATTTGACTCCGAAAGCTTTCCTTCCTCCAGGCCGGCCGCAATGGTCAGCGGCTTCGCCGTGGAGCCGGGCTCATAAAGAGCCTGGGTCACATAGTTGGACCAGAGCCCGGTGAGCGCCTCAAGCCTGTCCTTCTCGCTCATGGCCGCCGCCTCTTCTTCCGTATAATAGCCGCTGACCGTCAGATCCGTCGGATCATTCAGGTCAAAATACGGATAGGAAGCCATGGCCAGCACCTCCCCGTTATTGGGATCCATCACCACGACCGCCGTATTTTTCGAGCCGATTTCTTCATTAAATTTTTTGATCTGTTCTTCCACAAGAGATTGGAGGTTTACATCGATGGTAGATACCACCGTATCCCCGTCCTTCGCCTCCCGGATCACCTGCTCCGCATCAGAATCTTCATTAATATACCGGTAAGTCCTGCCGGAAACCCCGGCCAGCCTTTCATTATAATACTGCTCGATCCCATAGCTTCCGGAAGCGCCGTCCTTCGACGCAAAGCCGATCAGGTCGCAGGCCAGGGTAGAATAAGGATAGATCCGTTTGTATTCCGTCTCAAACCAGACGCCTTCGATCTTGTCCCTGATCTCCATGTTGTTATTGATTTCTTCTTTTCTCGTCAGGAATTTATCCCGCTCCTCCCCGCTCATCCGAAGCTTGTAACGAATATACTGGCTGGCCGGCTGATCCGCAATAAGCTTTTCCAGCTCGGCCCGGTCGCAGCCGTAGCATTCCACCAAAAGGTCAAGCGTCGGGTTCTGGATATTCTGGCTGGAGCCGATCACAGAGGGATCTAAAATCAGGTTATAGACTGCTTCGTTGGCGGCCAGCACCGTGCCGTTCCTGTCCGTGATCTCCCCTCTCCGGAAGGGAATCACACCGGAAGAGGCCGTCTGCTGGGCCAGCACCCGCTGTCCGTATTCCTCCTCTTTTTCCTTCCCGATGAATCCCACGGCCACAGTCAGCCCAAATAAAACCAGCGCCACCAGAAAAAAGGTGAGCGCCAGCTTTTTTTTCATATATTTCCGAAAGGGCCTGGAAGGCTTTTCTTCCCTGGCCGTCTCCTTGTTATGATGATTTCTATTCTTCCGGGATTTTTTCATACTGCTGTACGTACTCGCTTTCTGTCCTGTTGTATCGGATGATCTGACTGTCCTCCGGGTATACCATGCCAAGCTCCTCCGTGGCGATCTTATAGATCTGTCCGATGTCGGAAGCCGCCTCGATCCTGGAACGAACCGCCTCATTGGCATCCTTCAGTTCCTTCAGCTCCTGCTCCATGGTCTCGATATTACCCAGCTTTCCGTAAATGGAGACCCGTACCTGCAGATAATGCACGCACACGGAAAGCATCAGCACGGACGCAAAGGTCAGAAGCATCACAAAGGTGGGGCTCATGGGCATCAGCCGCTCCCTGGTCCTCGCCTTCTTCCGTACCTCCGCCTCCTGCTGCTCCCCCGGTATGGGAACCTCTCTCGGAGCCAGCTCCTTCGCTGTGTTTCCTTCGATCACATACATGTGCCGCCGTTCGTATTCTTCCTGTGCCCTTCGTCCCGTCAATTTCCTTTTTGCTGTCATTTTCTATCCTCCCCGGGCACAGGCCGGCTTATACCGATCTATACCCGTTCAAAAACCCGAAGCCGGGCGCTTTTGGCCCGCCTGTTATCCGACAGTTCTTCCTCCGAGGGAAGAACCGGTTTTCTCGTGATCACTTTTCCTCTGCTCACCTTTCCGCACATGCATACGGGAAATCCCGGAGGGCATGTACAAGGATTTTCGTTTCTTCGAAAGCTTGTCTTTACTATACGGTCTTCCAGGGAATGGAACGTAATAATACAAAGCCTTCCTCCCGGCTTTAAAAGCCCGATCATCCGGTCCAGGGAAGTCTCCAGCACATCCAGCTCATGGTTTAACTCGATCCGGATGGCCTGAAAGGTCCGTTTGGCCGGATGGCCGCCGCCCGCCCGCATTTTTGCAGGAATGGCTCCCTTGACGATTTCGGCAAGCTGTCCCGTCCTGCGGATCTCCTCCCGCCCCCTGGCCGCCGCAATATGCTTCGCAATATTCTTTGCAAACCGGTCTTCCCCGTAATCGCGGATCATATGGAACAGCTCCGTTTCACTGTAGCCGTTCACAATGTCCTTCGCCGTTTTTTCCTGTCTCCGGTCCATGCGCATGTCTAACGGCGCATCCTCCCGGTAAGAAAACCCGCGCTCTGGAGTGTCTAACTGATAAGAAGACACGCCAAGATCCAGAAGGATCCCGTCCGCCGCCCCGATCCCCAGGGAGGAAAGGACCGCTTCCATCCGTTCATAATTACTCCGGACGATTGTTACCAGATCTCCGAAGGGGGCCAGTCTCTCCGCCGCTGCCCGGACTGCGTCCTCATCCTGATCAATCCCCACGTAGCTTCCGGAAGCAGACAGCCTTCTGCACACCGCCTCGGCATGTCCGCCTCCGCCAAGGGTGCCGTCCACGTAAATGCCGTCCGGTTTTACATTCAGGTATTCTACCGTTTCTGCAAGCAGCACGGACTTATGTTCAAATCTCACTGTTAAAATCTCAGCTCCTCCAGCCCTTCGGCAAGTTCTTCCATTCCGTCGTAATCGCTGGCATCTTCCCAGGCCTCCCTGTTCCAGATCTCCACCCGGCTTCCTACCCCCACCAGGACTACTTCCTTTTCCAGTCCTGCATAGGTTCTGAGGCTCCCCGGAACCAGGATCCGGCCCTGCTTGTCCACCTCGCACTCTCCTGCGCTTCCGATAAAAAAACGGGAGAATTTTCTGGCATTTGTACTGGTTAAGGGCATTTGGCTGACACTGGCGACAACAGAACCCCATTTTTCCTGTGTGAATACAAAAAGGCATTTGTCCAGCCCCTTTGTCACGATAAACTTGTCCCCTCCGGCCTCTCGGAATTTGGCGGGAACAATAAGACGCCCTTTGGCGTCCATCGTATGATTGTATTCACCCATAAACTGATTTGTCATCTGTCCACCCAGCAATCTACCACTTTACACCATTTACACCCACATTTTAACCACCTGATACCATTCTACGGGATTTGAAGGGAAATAGCAAGTAAATTTCCATGATTTTTCCCAAAAAGTTTTCGACATAAGAATCCCGTTTTCTCAGGACGCAAAAAACCGGAACATGCAAAGCAGCGATTCGCCCCGCATGTTCCGGCTTTTTTATGTACTGGAATTTTTCAGTATGTTTTTGATGCTTTGGTTTCCCCATGTCCTGAAGCCCTTACTGTTCGGTTTGTTCCAGATACCGTTCCACTAAGAAATCAAGCTCCCGGCTCAATTCTAAAACCTTCTCCAACGATACATTTTCTTCAATAGCCTCATTTAACCTTTTTCTTGTTTCCTCAATTTTTTTTTTCAAATTCCACACCCTCTAACTTTTATCTTAGTTTTTTTACCGTCTCCTTTCTATTAGTCATTCTAAGTCATTTTTCGTCAAAAGGCAAATGGATTCCGTCGCATTTTCCTGCATAATTCGACATTTTCCGTTTCAATCCCCGAATCCCGCGGGACGGGAAAAGCCGGGATTTTTAATGATTGCAAGATGAGGCATTTCCTTATATAATAAGAAGTGCCGCACAGTCGGATACCGATTCAGGGAGGAAATAAAAGTGAAAAAGACCATCTGGAAAAAAGGGCTGAAAACGACGCTGGCGCTTCTTTTAACCGCCACTCTGCTGCTGCCCCTGTCTGCGAAAGCTTCCGGGCCGGAAGGGGAACCTGTCGTTTTTTCTGAATCCGAAGAGGAGAGCCCCGGGCCGGAAAATGCCGTTCCGGAAACCTCTTTTATAGCCGTTCCGGAAACCTCTTTTATAATAGAAGAAACGGCTTCTTCCGATGCCTCCTCCCCCCAGGAGCCGGAACCATCCGCAGAGGAACCGGCGGCTCCTTCTGAGGAAACCGGGCCGGAGACGCAGGTGCCTGCGGCAGAGGTAAGACAGGAAGAAGCCGCAGCTTACGAAACGGGACTTCCCCGGATCTCCTATACCACCCACGTACAGTCCTACGGCTGGATGGACTGGTCGGATAACGGGGAGGAAAGCGGGACCTGGGGCCAGTCCAAACGGCTGGAAGCCCTCATGATCCGCCTGGATCCGGCATCCTCCCTCTCCGGAAGCGTAGAATACCGCACCCATATCCAGACCTACGGCTGGATGGACTGGGTAAAGGACGGGGCGGAAAGCGGAACCACGAATCAGGGAAAACGGATGGAAGCCGCCCAGATCCGCCTGACCGGAGCCATGGCAGAACAATACGACATTTATTACCGGGTCCATTGTCAGAGCTTCGGATGGACCGGCTGGGCCAAAAACGGAGCTCCGGCCGGAAGCATGGGCTATTCCAAACGGCTGGAAGCCATTCAGATCGTCCTGACCCCCAAAGGGGCACCTGCCCCCGGAGACACCGGCAATCCTTATTACGAAAACCTGAAGGTCACTTATCAGACCCATGTCCAGACCTATGGCTGGCAGCAGGAATCCTCCAACGGACAGCCCAACGGGACCACCGGAAAGTCCAAACGGCTGGAGGGCATTAAGATCCGTCTGGAAAATCATTCCATGGCGGAGGGAAGCGTAGAATACTGCACCCATGTCCAGACCTACGGCTGGCAGGATTGGGTAAGGGACGGGGCCGTCTCCGGAACCACCGGAAAATCCAAACGGCTGGAAGCCATCCGGATCCGCCTGACCGGAGCCATGGCAGAACAATACGACATTTATTACCGGGTCCACTGCCAGACCTTCGGATGGACCGGCTGGGCCAAAAACGGAGCTCCGGCCGGAAGCGAGGGCTACTCCAAACGGCTGGAGTCCATTGAAATCTGCCTGACTTCCAAAAACGGGAATGCGCCCGGTTCCGTAAACAGGACTTATTTTAAAAAGTCGGACCGCGTGACCGTCACCCGATACGGAAAAGCAAACGGCAGACAGCTTATGTGTTATACCCTGGAAGACCAGAACGGAAATCTGGCCATCATCGACGGCGGATATGAAAGCGACGCTTCCATACTGAGGGAGGTCATCCAAAAACACGGGAACCGTGTAAGCGCCTGGATCATCACCCATCCCCATCCGGACCACGCCGGCGCCTTCAATGCGATCATGTCGGCTCCCGGGACTATCCAGATCGACCAGATCTACACGGTGCCGGTCAACGATCAGCGGTATCGGGAAACTGCGAAGTATTACGACGAGTTTGAGGTATATGAGAAATTCCGGAATCTGACAAAGGATCTGACAAACGTTCATTATGTCTCGGAAAATGAAGAGTTTGACCTGCTGGGGCTTCGCTTCAAAGTGCTCCATGCATGGGACGATACCACCGACAGGCTGAACGTGGATCTGTGCAACAACGGTTCCATGGTTTTTATCCTTGCGGGAAAACAGGAAAAAATGCTGTTCCTCTCTGATCTGGAAACAGAATCGGAGGCCTATGTCCTGGAACGGCACAGGGACGAGCTGGACGCCGATTATGTCCAGGCCGCCCATCACGGCAACTGGGGCGTCTCTTTGGATTTTTACGCCGCACTGTCGCCGCAAAAGGTATTCATGGACGCTCCGGACTGGCTGCTCCGGGAGAATGCCGGCTATGACGCTCATATCTTAAAAAAATATTTTGAACAAAAAGGGATTCCGGTATCTGCCTTTTCTACTGCGCCCAATGAGATCCCGATCCATTGACGGCGGCCGAAACCGGGCCGGAAGCTCTTCGTTTTATGATCATCAAGGAGGATTTCTATGAAATTAGGCATTGTTGGCCTGCCAAACGTAGGCAAAAGCACTTTATTCAACTCATTGACCAGGGCCGGCGCAGAATCGGCCAACTACCCCTTCTGCACCATCGATCCCAACGTGGGCGTGGTGGCCGTGCCGGATTTCCGCCTGGGACTTCTGGCCGCTATGTATGCGTCTAAAAAAGTCCCTCCCGCCGTCATCGAATTCGTGGACATCGCCGGGCTGGTAAAGGGTGCGTCAAAGGGCGAGGGACTCGGCAACCAGTTCCTGGCCAATATCCGGGAGGTGGACGCCATCGTCCACGTGGTCCGCTGCTTTGAGAACGACAACATTGTTCACGTGGACGGAGCCATCGATCCTATGCGGGACATTGAGACCATCAATCTGGAGTTAATCTTCTCCGATCTGGAGATCCTGGAGCGGCGGATCGCCAAAACCGCCAGAAGCGCCTTCAATGACAAGGCCCTGGCAAAAGAAGTGGAAGCCCTAAAATCCGTCAAAGCCTGGCTGGAGGACGGGAACCTGGCCATTGCCTATGAAGCGGCCGACGAGGAGGAAGAAGCCTTTCTCCGTTCCCTGAACCTTCTCACCGGAAAGCCGGTGATCTTCGCCGCCAACGTCTCGGAAGACGACCTGGCCGACGACGGCGCCTCCAATCCCTTCGTCGCCAAAGTGCGGGACTTTGCCGCCGGGCAGGGCAGCGAAGTATTCGTGATCTGCGCCCAGATCGAGCAGGAAATCGCCGAACTGGAGGAAGAGGAAAAAAAGATGTTTTTAGAAGATCTCGGACTCTCGGAATCCGGCCTTGACAAGCTGATTAAGGCCAGCTACCGGCTCCTTGGGCTGATCAGCTATCTGACGGCAGGCGAACAGGAAACCAGGGCCTGGACCATCAGGCAGGGCACCAAGGCTCCCGCCGCCGCCGGCAAGATCCACAGCGATTTTGAGCGGGGCTTCATCCGGGCTGAGGTGGTGAATTATCAGGCTCTCTTAGACGCCGGAAGCTATGCCGCCGCCAAAGAAAAAGGTCTCGTGGGCCTGGAGGGCAAGGAGTACGTGGTAAAAGACGGAGACGTGATCCTGTTCCGGTTTAATGTCTGATGCCGTTTCCTGTCACAAAACCTTCGTAAAATCCAGGAGCCGTTACGTTCATGTGGCGGCTCCCTTTTTTTCTGGCAAGAAAATCAGCGCAGCATGCGCTGCGCCAATCTGCATTTCCCATTCTTTACTTTTCTTCTTCCATTTCCTCTTCCACCAGCTCGTCAAACTCCGCCGCATCCAGGATTTCGTCAAAAGCATCGGCCACCGCCTCATACTCTTCGTCATCCTCGATATTCTGAAGATCCGGCTCCCCGTTGGGCCCGGTCACGAACCGGTACAGATAAACCTCCCCTTCCTCGCCTTCCGGCGGATTGGTGGGAAGCAGTGCGATATAATTCCGCCCGGCTGCCTCAAAGGTAGTCAGCACGATGCACTCCAGACTGGAATCATCATCCAGAGTCAGCGTCACGGTCATATGGCCGTCCTCTCCCTCATTCAAAAGGCCGTGTCCACAGTCACAGCCGCAGGCGCTGCAGTCACTGGCGCAGCCTGCACTGGTGCATTCGTTTTCAAATTCTTTTGCCATAGTCAAAAATCCTCTCTTTTCCTGCCGGTATCGTCCTCGATCGCCAGAAACACAAGGCCTCCTTCTCAAGGTACTACCACTGTAGCAAAAATAGAGTGAAATTGCAAGGGCTCTCCCGCATTTTTCAAAAGATCCCCGTGTCAGGCGCTCTTTCTCCTGGCCTCCTCCAGAACACCCACCATCATGTCCGCCTTGGAGATCCCGGTGAGAATGTACTCGCTGTCCATGCGCCACCGTTTATTAGAAGTAAAGGTATCGACCCGGATCTTCACACCGTCCACCACCAACAGAAAGCTCACCCGGCTGCTCCCTTCCAGGAATCCCTTCCCTCCCCGGCCGTCGTCCACCCAGGTCCGGCTGATCCGGTTCGCAGGCAGCACATAGCTCTCCGACGGATTCCAGAAAAACTGCAGGGCCACAGAACCGTGGGCCGCATCCACCGCCACCATGCAGCCAGTGCTGTTGAAGGTGTGATTGCGGACAAAGCCCTGTGCGTCCAGCTCCTTTTCCAGTTTCTTTTTCTTTGCCTTAAAGATCACCCTCCCGCCGAAAATCCACCACAGGAAGGAAAGCGTGCCGGGCCCCATAAACAGGATCACTGCCATGCTCCCCACCGCAGAGGTCAGGCAGCCGATCCAAAAGCAAAGTCCCGTCACGAGAGCCGGCACGGCTATGTAAGCCAGCAGATAAACCAGATTATAACGTTTTACCTTTTTTGTTTCCACTTTTGATACCTCATATTTCGGTTGTTATTTCAATGGTCTGGCAATATGTCCGTCCAAAGCCTGGCAAATGCCTTTTTACGGAAATTTTGCCAGACCTTTTACCCCGAATACCGCCGGGAAAGCTTCTGACGCCTGCTTCCAGGAAAAGCCCTCTGCGCCATGGAAATGAGACCATGGAAAACAGGAGGGCCCATGCCCGACTGTTTTCTGTGCTTATGGGCTCATTGGAATGTTTGGCGCAGCTGGCTTTGGATGGACGCAGGCGTCAGAAGCTGCTCTTCAAATTTTACTCATCGGCCCAGTGGTAATCAAAAACGGATTCACTTCTGGGATTATCCGTTGCGATATCCACATTATGGGGCATCGCCTGCTGAATCGCATAGAGCGGCACGTAAGGGACCTGCTCCGCAACCTTGTTGATCAGCTGCTTGTAGATCTCCTTCCTCTTCTCAGGATCGGCTTCTTCGTCGGCCTGAAGGCCCAGCTTATCAATCTCCTCGTCACTGAAGAAACCATAGTTTCCGGCGCCTCCGTGATACTTGGAGCCTACGGAAGCAAACAGGCTGGGTTCCATATCCATGCCGAGATCAACCTTTCCATGAGGCCCGATCATAACGGCTTCTTTTTCCAGGTCATCCAAAAAAGTAGCCCGCTCTACCGGCTGCACGGTCGCATTGAGGCCGATGGAGGTCAGGACGCTCTGCAGATAGGTGTCAAGGGACAGATACGGCTCGGTGTTGTAAGAGCTGATCACCACTTCCGCCCCCTCTGCTCCGGCTTCTTTGATCAGGGCCTTGGCCTTTTCCAGATCATACTCATAAACCGTATCGGGAACGATATCCGGATTGCCGTTGATCATCGTACCCAGATCCCCCAGGTAATTCATGATCGTGGCACGGCCGTTCATGGCGATCGTAACCGCATCCTCCTTGTTGATCGCATGGGCAACCGCCTTACGGACTCTCACGTCAGAGAAAAGGCCGCTCTTGCAGTACATATAGATGGAATGATAGGTCGCATCCGGATATTCCTCAAGGACCACCTTAGGCTCTGCCTTCAATGTGTCATAATTGCCGCCGGACACGGAAAGATAGCTTAAATCGATGTCTCCGGTCTGCAGCGCAACCACGATTCCGTTGGCATCGGAAATCTGATGCATGCAGATGTTCTCGATGGACGGCGTGCCCTTAAAATAATCCGGGTTCGCC
>CATJIW010000235.1 GCA_949740745.1 uncultured Lachnospiraceae bacterium
CCAGCGACCGCATCATCCCGGACTGTGTCCGCGCCGCCGTGAGGCACGAAGACATCCTGGTCAGGAACCCCTTTTCCACCCGCCCCTACCAGCATGTGCTGGAGCCGCTGTATGCATACCTGATGATCGCGGCGGCGCAGCTGGAGGATCCGGCGTATGCGGGCTGTTATAACGTGGGGCCGGACGAGCGGGACTGCTTCCGGACCGGGGAGCTGGCGGATCTGTTTATCCGCAGATGGGGAGAAGGACTGAAATGGGTCAGCCAGTATGATGGCGGCCCCCATGAGGCGGGCTTCCTCAAGCTGGACTGTTCGAAATTAAAGGCCGTTTTCGGATGGAAGCCCCGCTGGGATCTTGAGACGGCGGTTGATATGGTGGTCGAATGGAGCAGGTGCTGGACCGGCCGCGGGGATATAAAAGCCTGCATGGACGGGCAGATCAGCCGGTTTTTAAACAGCCGCAGCAATGACAGGGAGGAAAACAGACATGGCAGATTGGAATAACGAACGGGAAGCAAGGGAACAGATCAGGGCGCTGGTAACAGAATACTACCATGATTTCAAAGAAAAAAAGGAGCCCTTTCGGGAGGGGGACAGGATCGCCTATGCCTCCCGGGTTTTTGATGAAAAGGAAATGTGCGCCCTGACGGACGCCGCGCTGGATTTCTGGCTGACGGCAGGACGGTTTGCAGACCGGTTTGAAAAGGAGTTTGCCGCGTGGATCGGCGTGAAATATGCCCATCTGGTAAACAGCGGATCGTCTGCAAATCTGATCGCTTTTATGGCGCTGACCGCTCCGGAGCTTGGGGAGAGGCAGATCAGACGGGGGGACGAGGTGATCACGGTCGCCTGCGGCTTTCCGACCACGGTTGCCCCCATCCTCCAGTACGGGGCGGTCCCGGTCTTCGTGGACGTGACGGTTCCCCAGTATAACATCGACGTGACAAAGCTGGAAGGGGCCCTGAGCGAAAAAACAAAGGCCGTGATGATCGCCCATACCCTTGGAAATCCCTTTGACCTGGCGGCCGTTAAGGATTTCTGCCGCAGGCACGGCCTCTGGCTGGTGGAGGACAACTGCGACGCGCTGGGCACCCGGTATACCATAGACGGGGAGACCCGATTTACCGGCGCGTGGGGGGATATCGGGACCTCCAGCTTTTATCCGCCCCACCATATGACCATGGGGGAGGGGGGCTGCGTTTACACCAGCGACCCGAAGCTCCACCGGCTGATCCTCTCCTTCCGGGACTGGGGGAGGGACTGCGTCTGCCCTTCCGGCCGGGATAATTTCTGCGGCCGCCGTTTTGAAGGTCAGCACGGGGAGCTTCCTCAGGGATATGACCACAAATATGTATACAGCCATTTCGGCTACAACCTGAAAGGGACGGACCTGCAGGCCGCCATCGGGTGCGAGCAGCTGAAAAAGTTCCCGTCCTTTATCGAAAGGCGCCGCCATAACTGGGACAGGCTCCGCAGGGCGCTGGAATGTGCGCAGGATAAAATTGTGTTGCCGGAGGAGGCGGCGGGGAGCCGTCCCTCCTGGTTCGGGGTCCTGATCAGCATACGGCCGGAAAGCGGCCTGGAGCGGAATGCGGTCACCCGCTGCCTGGAAGGCCGCAATATCCAGACGAGGCTTCTGTTCAGCGGTAATCTGACGAAGCACCCCTGCTTCGACCAGATCCGGGGCACGGAGGCCTACCGTGTGGCCGGAGATCTGGACACTACGGATTATGTTATGAACAATTCTTTCTGGGTAGGCGTTTATCCGGGGATGACCGACGAAATGACCGACTATATGGCCAGTGTCATTTTGGAAGCCCTCAATCAATAAAAAGAGGATGGGTGCGTATGAAGCGGGCAATTGTTACCGGCGCAACCGGTTTTATCGGAAGCTGGCTGGTCCGGGAGCTGTTAAAAAATCATATCGATACGACGGTAATTGTAAGAAATAAATCCCGTCTGCTCTCCGAAGCGGCAGAGAATCCGCATTGCGTCATTCTGGAAAAAGAACTGGACAGGCTGGAGGCGGAGGATTTTGAAGAAAAGGGATACGACGCTTTTTTCCATCTGGCATGGGAAGGGGTATCGCCTGAGAAAAAAAATGACACAGCCCTTCAGTTAAAGAATATTTCCCTGTCTGTGTCGGTTCTCAAAACGGCATACGAAATCGGATGCGGGAAATTTATTGCATCCGGGACGGTGGCAGAGTACGCCTTATGCAAGGATGTTATGAACGTCCATGCGAAGCAGACGCCAAACGACATGTACGGAGCAGCTAAAGCGTCGGCCTATTATTTTTTGGAAATGACGGCAAGGCAGCTGGGACAGCCCTTCATCTGGATGATAATCCCAAGCACCTTCGGACCGCGCAGGACGGATAATAATATTATTACGTATACTATCCGTTCCCTGCTGAACAGGGAACGGCCGTCTTACGGGGACCTGACCCAGATGTGGGATTTCCTTTATGTGGAGGAAGTCGTCCGGGCCATCCGGATGATTGGGGAATACGGCATCCCCGACAAAATATACGGCATCGGCTCCGGCCAGTACCGGCCGCTGAGATCGTATGTGGAAGAGATCAGGGACATCATCGATCCGGAATCCATGCTTGGAATTGGTGAAAGGCCGGCACGGTCCGGTCAGACCTTCAGTTCCTGCGTGAATATCTATGACCTGGTGGCAGACACCGGCTTTGTGCCAACAATAAGCTTTACGGAAGGAATACGCATGACGATTCGATCATTTGTTCGGGGGGGAGTAAGAAATACGCACCCCTTCCGGGTGCTGTGCGCCCGAAGGGCGGGTGCGTAGCATGAATGCTTTAGTATTAGGCGGAAACGGGTATTTGGGCAGCAAGGTGGTCCGAAAGCTGATAAAAAACGGGAACGGGGTGACCTGTACCAGAAGAACGGATTCAGATCTGTCCAGGCTGGAAGACCTGAAATCAGATGTCTGCTGGATCCCGGCAGATCCGGGGGCGGCCGAACAGGCCATCCGCAAATCAGGCTTCGGCTGGGTCCTCAACATGGTATGTGATTATGGACGCGGAAAAAGCTCATGCGATGACATGACCGAGGCGAATCTTGGATATCCTTTAAAAGTGCTGAACAGCGCCGTAAAATACGGAGTCCCCAATTACCTTACCATCGGGACGGGGCTGCCGGAGGGCTTCAGCATGTACAGCTTTTCGAAGAAAATATTCAGTGAATTCGGCCGCTTCTATTCCGACCGGCAGGGCATAAATTTTTATAATCTGCGCCTGGAAATGTTTTACGGGGCGGACGAGCCCGAGAACCGGTTCCTGCCGTCCGTCATCCGCAGCATGCTGGCGGGGAAAGAAGTGAACACAACAACGGGCTCTCAGCGCCGGGACATCATAGCGGCGGAGGATGTCGTTCAGGCGGTCGGCATGGTCATAGGATCCGGCCAGAAGGGATATCTTGAGGTTCCGGTGGGTACGGGAATCGCCCCGACGGTATCGGAGATCCTGGATCATATCTGGGAGGAAACAGGAAGAAGATCCAGGGTCAACAAGGGAGCTGTTCCCATGAGGGAAAATGAACCGGACTGCGTGGCGGATACCGCTTTTCTGGAAAGCATCGGTATTTGGGAACCGATGGATTGGAGGGCCGGCATCCGGCAGATGATTCTGGAAATCAAAAGAGGACAGTCATAAGAATTCTGGTTTAGCCTGCCTCATCAATTTAAAAATGAAATGAACCATATTTAACCGGGAGAAAAAACAATTATGAATAAAGAGCCTGTTGTCTCACTAAATTATTTAAGAGGCATCGTCACGGTTGCCGTAATGCTCGCACATGCTAATCTTCTGATAGATTCCGATTTATTCCACGGGTTACTGATACAAGGGTGGTGTGGTGTTGATTTCTTTTTTATTTTAAGTGGATTTTTACTTTATTATAATTATCAGAGTCATTTGAACCCTAAAGAGTATGCCGTATCCTATGTTAAAAAAAGAGTAATCCGAATATATCCTGTTTATTGGATTTATTCAATTATTGTACTTCTTACAGCAGTTCTTATAAAAAAAGTTTTAAATATGGATTTGATAAATTGGATCAATTTAGATTTCAGTGGAATTGCAAGATCTTTATTTTGCATTATAACGGATAATGTAAATAATGAACGGCCGATCATACCTCCCGCCTGGACTCTTCCATATGAAGTTTTCTTTTATATCGTAAGTCTGAGTTTGATCCTTGGCGGAAAACAAATTTATAAAAAGGTTCTTGCTGTTTGGTGTGTTCTGATTGTTTTTGTAAACATAGTCGTTCCTGTTAATAATTTTTATATTGCGTTCCTATTTGATACTCTGTTCCTGGAATTCGTATTTGGGGTATTGACGGCATTCCTCATAGAACATGTTAAAAATGTTCCCCGTAATAGTTCTGTCGTGCTTTTATTGACCGGCATTGGAGCGCTGGCCGTCGCCTGGATTGGGACGAATATGGGACGAAAAGCTTTTATTGATATAAATCGGGTTGTTTTATTTGGGATTCCCTTTACTATTATTCTTATAGGTGTTCTATTTTTAGAAAAAACAAATAATTATCTGAAAATAAGGGGGGGGCGACGAAAACACCATCCTGTGCTTGACTATTTAGGGAAAATATCTTTTTCATTATATCTGACGCACTATATTGTAATTGAGCTTGTCAGCCGCGGGACAAAAAGAATGAATGTATCCATTCCATCACTGCTTTTATTTCTGATTACTTCATTGACTTGTCTGTTTGTTGGTATTGCTGCGTATGAAGTGGTTGAAAAAAAAGTTACAGTAATCTCTCATCAAATATTAAAGGAAAAAAGACCGTGAAACAAGATAAAAAGTAACCGGTAGATAGTCCGTACCTATACAAAACTGGAGCAAACCTGTATGATAGAAACAGATTTGCTCCAGTCTTTATTTCACTTCTTCTTTACCGGG
>CATJIW010000236.1 GCA_949740745.1 uncultured Lachnospiraceae bacterium
CTCTCAGGGGCTCATTGGAATGCCTGGCGCTGCAGACTTTGAAGGGACGCTGACGACGCAAACCCCAATAATTCTGGCGGCTGCTTCCCGGAAAAGTCCTCTGCGCCTTGGAAATGAGACCCTGGAAAACAGGCGGGCTCATGGCCGGCTGGTTTCCTCTCCCAGGGGCTCATTGGAATGTCTGGCGCTGCAGACTTTGAAGGGACGCTACAGACAGCCTATCCCCCTTATCGTCCGAAATATGCGTCGATCCCGTCTGCAATTCCCTGCACGATTTTAGCCTGACAGGCCGCCGACGCCATTTCCAGATCCTCGTCCGGATTACTCATGTATCCCATTTCCACGATAGTCACCGGCACCTCGCACCAGTTAATCCCGCTCATGGTATCCGTCTCCCACACGCCATTGCTTCCAAAGCCCGTAGACGCCGTCATGTGATCCAGGATGCAGTCGGAAAGAGACCGGCTCTCGTCATAGATCTGACTGCAGTAAGGGTTTGAGGGCGTGGGGCAGATGGTCATGGAGCCGGTCTTTGCAGAATTGTCAGAACCGTTGGCATGAACCCGCACAAAGGCGCCCGCATCCGCATCATTGGCGATGGCCGCCCGCTCGGCGTTGCTGATGTCCACGTCGTTGGTTTCCCGGACCATCAGTACCTGATAGCCCCGCAGCAAAAGCTCGTCCCGAAGCTGCAGGGACACCGCCAGATTTAATTCCGACTCGTCTAATCCTGAAGCAGAGCCTGCCGTGCCATAAGAAACCTTCTTTTTGGTCTCGGAAGCTCCGGGACCCACCGGCTCCTGCTCGTTGTTGCCGACGGCCTGATGGCCGGGATCAATGCAGACCAGAGGGCCGGCTCCTGCATGGTAGATGCCGGTTCCTGCCTGGGCCTCGCCCGGAAGAATTACCTTTGGCTCTTCCGTCGACAGGTATTCGGAGGCGATGAAGCAAATCTGCCCTTCGTATTCCACCCGGCTCCAGTTCTCATGGTAACCGTTCCTTGTCACCGACTGGCCGGTGCGAAGCTTCCCCAGGGCCTCGGCCCCGGTATCGGCTTCCTTCCGGATATTCACCGTCTCCGTGGCGTAAACAGTCTCTTCTGTCTCCGTGAAAACAAGGACCTCCGGCGTCTCCTCCGCCTGTGTTTCTGTCTCCGTTTCCCTGAGAGTCTCCAAAGTCTCCTCCTCAGTCTGCTCCTGCGTCTCCTTCTCCGCAACCCCCAGGGTCGTCAAAGGAGCCTCAGTCTCTGCCGGCTCCGGCGCCTTCTCTGCTTTCCCGCCGCATCCAGCAAGAGCAAGGAAAAGCATGCATGCCGCCGCGGCGGCCGCTTTGTTCCTCATCTTTTTCATCTCATCTTTCCTCCCGGTCGTTTGTCTGTATCATCCGTCCCTGTCATATATTCCGGTGTTTTCCGCCTCTCCGGATGATCCGTTTCTACAAATGCACGCCGTCATGGGACGGCCGTTTCTGTCCTCTGCCCGGAAAGGATCGTTCCTCCTCCGGCCACGTACTCGCCGTCGTAAAGCACCAGCGCCTGTCCCGGCGTCACGGCCCGGACCGGACGCTCAAACCGGCATTCAAGCAAATCTTCTCCAAGCCTTCGCACCCGGCACCGCTCTCCCCGGTGGCCATAGCGGATCTTTCCCAGGTATACGTTTCCCTCCTCAAACTCGGGGGCGGCCATGAAATTGAGCCGCCCGCAAAGAACGGTGTCAGAAAAGACGTCCCCGGCCTCTCCGATGACCACCTCCCCGGTCTCCGGGCGGATCTCCGTCACGAACACCGGACGTCCCATGGAAAGGCCCAGCCCCTTCCGCTGCCCCACCGTGTAATGGACGATCCCTCTGTGGGGGCCCAGCAGGGTTCCGTCCCTGGCCACAAAATTTCCCCTGCGGACAGGGGCGGCGGCATTCCGCTCGATAAAGCCGGCATAGTCGTTGTCCGGAATAAAGCAGATCTCCTGGCTGTCCGGCTTTTCCGCCACCAGAAGCCCCCATTTCTTTGCCATGGCCCGGATTTCCTCTTTTGTATAAGCCCCCACCGGCATCAGAGTCCGGCAAAGCTGGCCCTGGGTCAGGCTGTAGAGCGCATAGGTCTGGTCCTTGGCCGCCGTCACGGAATTTCGGACGGCCATCCTGCCGTTTGGAAGCCGCTCCACCCTGGCATAATGACCGGTGGCAATATAGTCAGCCCCTATTTCCAGGCTCCGTTTTAAAAGAGCCTC
>CATJIW010000237.1 GCA_949740745.1 uncultured Lachnospiraceae bacterium
CGGCATTCCGTATCAGATGTTTGCAGGCCGTTCCGACATGGCGGGAGGAAGTACGCTGGGATCCATCGCCTCGGCTTTTACCGTGATGAACACGGTGGACGTCGGGATCCCGATTCTGGCCATGCACTCGGCCAGAGAGCTTATGGGCACTGCCGATCAGGAAGCGCTGACCAGGCTGCTGACGGCATATTACAGGGAATCCGAAGAGACGGACCGGTGAGCTTCCTGGACGGATCGGAAGGAATGCGAAAAATTTCAGAATACCCCTTTTCAAATAGAATATCCTGTGCTATCATATATGGTAATGAAAACTACGTAGAACGGTTAACGGTTCAAATAAAAGTAGTGGGGTAGTGCAGGAGGAGAAACATGAATTACAAGATTGTAGTGGACAGTTGCTGCGATTTGACAGAGGAACTGAAGGCGGACAGCCATTTTCAGGTGATCCCGCTGACGCTGCAGGTGGGAGATGCCGTGATCGCAGACGACGAACAATTTGATCAGGCGGCGTATCTGGAGCTGGTACGGACGACGCCGGAGTGTCCGAAGACTGCCTGCCCTTCGCCGGAAGCTTTTAAGGAGGCTTATGACTGTGATGCGGATGCCGTTTTTGTCGTGACCCTCTCCCAGCATCTGAGCGGAACTTATAACAGCGCGGTCCTTGGGAGGACGCTGTATCTGGAAGAGAAGGGAAATAAGCAGATCGCCGTGTTCAGTTCGGATTCTGCGGCCGTGGGAGAGGTGAAGATCGCCTTAAAGATCCGGGAGCTTGCCGAGGCCGGAAAAACCTTTGCCGAGATTGTGAGGGAGGTTTCTGCTTTCCGGGATAATATGAAGACCTATTTCGTGCTGGAGACCTTGGATTATCTGAAGAAGAACGGAAGGCTGACAGGGCTTCAGGCCATTTTTGCCACGGTTCTTAATATTAAGCCGGTCATGGGCGCCGACAAGGGCGTGATCATCAAGCTGGACCAGGCCAGGGGCATTGACAAGGCCCTTACAAAAATGTCCCAGTGGGTGGCGAAGGAGGCGAAGGAAGCGGAAAACAAGATTCTTGCCATTGCCCATACCAACTGCCCGGAACGGGCGCGGAAGGTCAAAGAGCAGATCTGCCGTCTGATCAAGGTCAAGGATGTTTATATCGTTGATACGGCGGGAGTCAGTACGACCTATGCAGGAGACGGCGGCGTGATTATTGCGCTTTAACAGATAGAGGAAGCTAAAAAGGAGGGAGTCGGTGAAGGCTTCCTCCTTTTATCAGGTTTTGCAGAGCCTTGGCAGTGGGATCTCGCTTATTGCTTTCTGGTGCGCTTTTCCAGAAAGGCGATCAGCCGGTAAAAGCCCATGGAAAGAATGCAGAGGATGACGATGCTCATCATAACGATGTCCATTTTAAAGACCTGGCTTCCGTAGATGATCAGGTAGCCCAGTCCTTTGTCGGCGGCCAGGAATTCGCCGATGATGACGCCTACCAGGCAGAGCCCGATATTTACCTTCATGTTGTTGATGATCAGGGGGACAGAGCCTGGGATGAGGACTTTGAAGAGAACGTCCTGTTTCTTTCCTCCTAAGGTGTAGATCAGCCGGATTTTGTCGGGATCCACTTCCTTAAAACCGGTATGGAGCGTCATGATCGAGCCGAATACGGCCACGGAAACGGCAGCCACCACAATTGTCTTTACATTATTGCCCAGCCACACGATAAGCACCGGGGCCAGGGCCGATTTCGGAAGGCTGTTGAGCATGACCAGCCAGGGCTCCAGAAGCTCGGCCAGAGAAGGAAACAGCCACAGGAGCATGGCAACGAGGATACCCAGGGCCATGACCAGAAAAAAGCTTCCCATCGTTTCTGCCAGGGTGATTCCGATGTGGCCGAAAATGCTGAGGTCCTTGGTCATCTGGATAAAGCAGGCTGTCATGCGGGAAGGGCTGCTGAATATAAAGTCGTTGAGTATGCCGGTATATGCGGCAAGCTCCCAGATTCCGACGAACAGAAAAAACAATAGGATCTGTCCTGTCAGGATCCGGCGTTTGTGGCGGGAACGGGCCTTCAGATAACGGGCCTGGGCCGCAGAAAGGGATTTATCCATTGGATTTAAGCTCCTTCCAGATTTCGTCAAAATATTCGCTGAAGCAGGGGGCGCTCCGGCGCTTTAAAGGGGTGTTGAAGGCTTTGTCAAAATGGAGGGGAAGGATTTTTTTGATCCGGGCGGGGCGGTGGGAGAGAATAACGACCCGGTCTGCCAGGGTAATGGCTTCCGCCAGGTCATGGGTCACCAGGACGGCAGTTTTCCCCTCCTTTCTCAGGATCCCTCCGATATCGTCCCCCACCTCCAGCCGCGTCTGATAATCCAGAGCCGAAAATGGCTCGTCAAGGAGCAGAAGCTCCGGCTCCAGGGCCAGGGTGCGGATCAGGGCGGCACGCTGGCGCATGCCGCCGGACAGGGCCGACGGCGGAGAATTTTTAAAAGCGGAAAGCCCGTAGGTGTTTAACATCGTGTTTACCTGCTTCTCCGTCTCCGGATCCAGGCTGTGCCGGATCTGAGGCCCCAGAAGGACGTTGTCATAAATGGTGCGCCATTCAAACAGATGATCTTTCTGGAGCATGTAGCCGATATTGGCTCCGGATGTTCCCTGGGCTTTTCCAAACAGTCGGATCTCTCCGGATTCCGGGCGGATCAGCCCGCTGATCAGGGAGAGGAGCGTGGTTTTGCCGATGGTAGAGTAGTGGAAACAGAGGGGGAAATCTTAACCAGAAAAAGTGAAGTTTTTTGGGGGATGTTTGAAGAAAAAGAAACGCTGGAGCGTTCCGTAGCGGCAAGACTGCGCTATCAGATGCAGAGGACAAAAACGTCCATACCAAAGCTGGCAAAAGCAGCAGGCTGTTCCAAAGATGTGATACAAGAATATTCAAAAGGAAAAGTTTTAGAAAAGCACATGAATATCACTTGGCTGAAGCGCATGGCAGAATATTTTGGACTGGATCCTTATTACTTCTGTACGGAGTACCATGTATTCATAGACACCAAAGATGTGCCGGCTTTGTTGAAACGGCTGAGAGAAAAAGAAGGGGGAAGCCAGAGGGAGTTTGCAAAGAAAAAGGAGATTTCTCTGTACGTCTATAAATCCTATGAATCAGGAAAGGTGAGGATTTCAGAAAGCTTTTGGAGACAGATCAAAAAGGAACTGGAAGAGGTGATGGAGCCATAGCGGATCGCTATGGCTCTGCCTGTTTTCGGTGCTTTGAAAGGGGGTTTTTAAGAGAGGCAAATTTTTTACGGGGTATGGAGGAGGTACAAAATATGAAAGCGAGGTACATGCCTCATGATAAAAAAATTTATGAAATGAATATTGATTATCGGAATCTAAACATTGAGCCACTTGCTGATCTGGAAATGCTGGTTGCATGTATTAAAGAAACTGTAGGCGACAGAGGGAATAAATGGCTTATATTTGTTGACAGTCTTGAAATGGGAAGGGATTTAAAGAGACTATTAACCGAAGAAGATGTTTCTGAAGGCAAAGATGAGAAGCAGAAAAGAGGAGTTTTGCCCGAAAAGGAAGTTGTTTTTATAAATGCTGATTTTGCACAGGACGCTCAGGCAGAAGCGAGTGTAGATGATATTGTAACGGAAAGCTATGCAAAAGAAAAAGTAGTAATCTCAACTTCAGTTATGGACAATGGGGTTTCATTTCATGATAGCGAATTAAGGAATATGGCTATTTTTGCTGATACAAAAGAGATGTTCATCCAGATGCTGGGACGGAAGCGTTGGGATAAGGAACATGGTGAGTTGATGAATTTATATATTTTTAGAAGAAACAGAGAACATTTTAGAAAACGCAGAGAGCGTGTACAGGAAATTTTGGACGTATATAAAGAATTTCATGAATACTTGAAAAACGAGCTCACCTGCTATGTTATAGATGGTACAACGAATGAGAAGCTTCTCTATGGAAGCAAGCAAAAAATCAATGCGTTTATGGAGCTTTGGTTTAACTTTCAGGAACCGAAGAGACTTTGGGGGCTTGACATTCAAAAAATTTCACAAAATCTGCCGACGTCAGATGTAAATGTAAAGGATGAACTTGAGCGGTGGCAGGAGAGGCCTTATAATGTTAAAAACGTACCATTAGGAAATCAAACAGAATTTGTAATAGGATTAAATGGTAGATTGCTGTTTAACTATAGTGAAATGATTAGAAATCAGAGGATTCTTTTAACTGCATTGCTGGAAAATGAAATAGCATATCGGAATTTAAAAAAAATTAGCTATGAAATTCAGGGAAAACTAGTTCTTAATCATTTTGCATTAACTTATTGCCGAGATTGTAGAAAATTTTATGGGGAAATGATGGAATCATTAGAAGTAGACGAGGATGCTTTTTTAAAAAAACAATTTGAGTGGATGGGAATTTCAGAGGAAGACCAGAGGAATATTATGATGAGGGAAGAAGAAAAGAAACGGGAGCTTTTAGAGGAAAAGATAAAAGCTGTGCCTGAAAACGGTATGTCAAAGCAAGAAAATATAGATTGGAAAGTTGCTGATAATAAATGCGTGGTAAATCTGATTGTTTATTTTTTGAGAATCGGTGGAGTTTGTGATAATCAAAAAGCAAAATATCTCCAAAGGCCAGATACACCGTTGACAGGTGAATATTTTAACAAAAGTATGGAACTGGCTGGATTACCCTATGAAATGATCATGCAAAGGGCTAACAGCAAGAAAAACATTGATGGAATTTACAGAATCCAAAAAAAAATCTGATCCAAAATAAATCTTTATAAGCAATATAACAACCTGGAAACATAAAATGACAGTCAGTTCATAAAATGATGATGAAACCTATCTGTCAGGAAAGCAGGTTGTTATGGCTAGAAAACCTCAGAAGATTAATATTATCATGCATGTGCCAGAGGATATACATGGGGCATTCTGGAATGAGAAAACGGAAGCGTTTTGGATGGGGGTTTTAGAAAAACGTATTTTGAAAAGCCATATAGATATTTATGCGCTGAAGCAAAGGGTTGATGAAATTGTTAAGGAAGAAAGGTGCGATGATTCCTGAATTTAAGATAAAAGCTTCTCAAGAAAACGCAGAATTATTTTCATATGGCAATGACTGTAAGCAGATGGAAATAAAAGTATGGGTGAGTAAATAAAGTAGAGACATTTCATCAAGGAATTATATTTTTGATGGAATGTCTCTTTTTATCAAATAACTTGACCCCAAATTTGGGAGAAGCAGGAAGTATTGTTTGGGGGCTTGTCTGTCTGGAAACAGGAATCTTTCCGAAATCTGCAGGGGACTCATCCGGTGCTCAGTCTCAGTTTTGCAACGGTAAAGAAGAAGAGGTATTTGCCGCGCTGGATGAATTATCTATGGTCCATCATCAATTATCTGGATAAAAGAACCTTCTGGAGAGCATCTGATAGTTCCCGACAATGAAGTCCTTACCGAATGAAAAAGGCTAAAAACCGCTGGTCTGTACCAATTTTGTACCAAAAATACGCAGATTGATGAAAACTTATGAAGAGATTTAAAAATAAGGTCCGCAGAACGGAGGCGTTCTGCGGGCCTTGATCTTGTTGTAATACGTAGAAAAGAATTTGAAATTTTATCTGTGTAAATGAATCTCTTGTAAAAAAATTGATGATGACATATAATGAAAAAGAGTAAATGATCTGATTTGGCTTGAGCTGGAAAGGAATGATTTTATGGTGTTGGCAGAAGCAGTTAAATCGAGAGATAATGTTTATACACTGGAAAGCGCTATGGATGTGTTGTTGTCGAAGCTGGATGAAGCATTGGATGATGTGGAAGCTGGACGTGTATTAGATGAAGATGAATTGTGGGCTGAAATTGATGCAATTTAAAAGTGAGTGGCAGATTGCAAAAGAAATACAGGATTAAATATACTTATAGCAGCAGAGATGATATCCGTGGAATGAAACGGTATATAAAATATCGTGAACTTGGTGAAAGTTTTACAGAAAAGATGAAGGCAGCCTTTAATGGTCTGAAAGTGTTTCCAGCAGGACATAATATAACAGGATTTCGTTATAGAGGATATGATATATTTGAAGCCGTATCAGGCGTATCTTCTATTTTATGTTGTGGATGATGATTTGTCAGAAGTGACGATTCTCCGTGTGCTGCAGGATGGAATGAATTGGAAGTATATTTTAGATCGTTGGATAAGTGAACAGAGTACATAGATGAAATTCAGCGGAAAAGGGAACCAGAGACAAAGAAAAGTCTTTGGTTTTTTGATTATTGTATATCGGGGCGACAATAAAAGAATGGTTTGTATTATCCGGAGAAATCCGATATACTAGAGGGAAGAAAGGGAGTGAGTCTTATGGCAAGGAGTATTGGAATCGGTCATCAGGATTTTGAAGATATTAGAAAAAACGATTATTTTTATATTGATAAAACGGATTTTATCAGGGAATGGTGGATGGGCGGGGACAGTGTGACCCTGATCACCCGTCCAAGGAGATTCGGGAAAACGCTGACTATGAGCATGGTGGAAAAGTTTTTCTCGACCGCTTATGCAGGCCGAAAGGATCTGTTTGAGGGACTGTCTGTCTGGGAGCAGGAATCTTTCCAAAACCTGCAAGGGATTTATCCGGTGCTCAGCTTATCTTTTGCCAATGTGAAAGAAGCGGACTACAGGGGAACGAAGCAATCCATTCATCGGATCTTGGAAGATATCTATAATAAGAATACCTTTTTGCTCGACAGCGGGCTTTTGACGGACAATGAGAAAACGTATTTCCGAAGTGTAGCCTGCGGTATGGAGGATACGACGGCGACGTGGGCACTCCACAAGATGTCGGACTTTCTTTCACGGTATTATGGAAAGAAGGTGATCATCCTGTTAGATGAATATGACACGCCCATGCAGGAGGCCTATGTAAACGGCTATTGGAAAGAGCTGGTGGCATTTACCAGGAGCCTGTTTAATTCCACATTCAAAACAAACCCTTACTTGGAGCGAGCGATCATGACGGGAATTACCAGGGTCAGTAAGGAATCCATTTTTTCTGATCTTAACAATTTGGAAGTGGTGACTACCACCTCTGATAAATATGCAGACTGTTTCGGCTTTACAGAAGAAGAGGTCTTTGGAGCACTGGATGAATATGGTCTGTCTGACCAGGAACAGCAGGTGAAAGCGTGGTATGATGGCTTTACGTTTGGAAGCCGGACAGATATCTATAACCCCTGGTCGATCATCAATTATCTGGATACGAAGCGTTTGGGGTGTTACTGGGCGAATACCAGTTCCAACAGTTTGATTGGAAATCTGATCATGGGTGGTAGTAAAAATATCAAAGAAAACTTTCAAAGCCTGCTGGAAGGAAAGTCTATCTGTACAGAGATTGACGAGCAGATTGTATACGATCTGTTAGACAGCGACGAGCAGGCAGTTTGGAGCCTCCTGCTTGCAAGCGGTTATTTGAAGGTGAAGAAATACGAAGCATATACCTCTGAATTTGGAGAATGGAAGCAAGACTATGAACTGGAACTGACAAATTTTGAAGTAAAGACGATGTTCCGGGGCATGATTCAAAGATGGTTCGGAAGTGTGAAATCGGATTACAATGATTTCATCAAAGCTTTACTGTTGGATGATTTAGAAGCAATGAACGTTTACATGAACCGGGTGACAACTGAGATGTTCAGCTATTTTGATACGGGAAGAAGATCTTCGGTAGAAGAGCCAGAACGTTTCTATCATGGATTTGTGCTTGGTTTGATGGTGGAGCTGGCAGACCGATATGTGATTACTTCTAACAGAGAGAGCGGTTTTGGAAGATATGACATCATGCTGGAACCTCGGAGCCAGGAAAGTCCTGCGGTCATTCTGGAGTTTAAGGTAAAGGGTATGAAAGAGAAAGAGCTATCCGATACGGTAGCTGCTGCACTTGCACAGATCGAAGAAAAGCAGTATGAGGCCATTCTGGCTGCCAGAGGGATTCCGAAAGAAAGAATCCGAAAGTATGGATTCGCCTTTCAGGGGAAGAAGGTACTGATCGGGAGATAAAAGAATATAAACCAGGAATACAAAATGAGCATTATCAGAAGAAAAGAAGCCTGCAGAAGATAGCCTCTGCAGGTCTTTTTTGTGAATGAAAAGTGCCATTGTCTGCTACTGAGCAGGATGATATATAAAGACGATATCAGTTTTATTGCTGGCTCATATCGCTGCTTTGCTGGATATAGTCCCATATGGCCTTTCGCGGGATTTTCCAGGTGCGACCAATCCGAAAGGCTGCAATCTTTCGTTCTTTTAATAATCGGTATGCTGTATTTTTACCGATGGAAAGAATACAGCATAACTCTTCGATCGTTATCAAATCCTCGTAAATCTTTTCAGACATGATGAAGGACCGCCTTTCCTTTTTTTTTAATAGATAGTTAGCCCTGTTGAAGCTGAAACAAGTTAAAGAGGGGATCAGGAAAGACTCTAAATCAGAGAGGAAGATGTAAAAAAAGATATATGGATAACAATAAGGTAATCGGTGACGGAAGAAGGCCACTGAAAAGATGATAGTATAGCATTGTCCGACAAATGCTATACTGGCTGGAAGCCGCAAGATATGATGATTGATTTTTTATTATCGTTCACGATAAGAGAATGGATAGCTTTATTTATAGGGAATGATATGGTAAATGGTATTCATATAAAGAGTTTCACTTTATGATCGGAGAGATGGATGGGGAGATACCTTATCTATATTATGTATAAGAGGGTTGAATGATCATAGAAAATTCTATATATAGAAACGGCTCTTTTATAAAACGGGAAGGATATGATATAGGGTAATCAAATTGTAAATTATAATAAAAGTAGTAATAAATATAATAATACTATTGTTAAACAGAATCATATGGTGATTCTGAGGACTGTATCTAATAAAGAAATGGAGGAATATTATGGATACAAAAGAAGCAGTGACTAAGAAACATAAAATATCGGTGAGACTTACAGAAGCTATTTATTGGGAGCTGAAAGCAGATGTAGAGAAAGAGCATACAGATATCTCCAATTATGTTGCCATGCTAATTCATCAGAATCACCAGGCTCCTGTAAATAAGATTTATACAGAGCAGGTTCGGAATGCGGTGAATGAGATCAGTGCTTCTGTTTTGGATATGAAAAAGCAGCTTTTTTCTAAATACCAAGAAGATCAGGAATTTATAAAGCCTTTTATAACAGGAATAGAGAAAGGAGTGAAAGATTTATGGCAGTCTTTACTATAGCAGAACGGTTTGATAGCAAACGTGGTGAGAATATTAGATGTGAGTACCTTGAAGAAAGCGATGTCAGAACTCTTCTATATTACTGTATGAATAAAAGCCTTTATACAATATATCATAAGATATATGCATTTGGTGTAGAATGTATCGCAGACCAGATGATCTATCTGCAGAGATGTAGATATAAGCCATTTCGTAATCGGGCTATTCACTGTATTCTCAGCTTCAGCAGTACGAAACAGGAAAAGCATATGACGACAGATCAGATCGCCTGCTTTATGGAATGGATGAGGCTGAGCTACTTTAGAGAGTACCAGTGGATCGCCTGTCTTCATAGGGGTAAAACGGGCTGCCTTCATATACATATTGTTATTAATCCGATAAATACCATAGATCTTTCTCTGTATCGCTGCAATATATTTGGGCTTATGAAAGAGCTTGCGGATGATCTGGTAGGGTTATATCAGGTAGCATTACAGGGAGTAACTTATTATGATGAAAATGGAAGGTTATGTAAAGGCTCTGAGGAAGGGGCCTTTTTATATCAGCATAGTTTCTGGAGATATTGGGGGATTGGATAAAGAAGTGGAGATTATAGTTAAGCAATCTTTTGGATTTATTCAAAATCAAAAGAAACCATTGAAAAAGAGACCGTCCAGGAAGAAATTGTTCAGGAAGAGACAACCGAAGAAGTGATAAAGCCGTTTGGGTATGAACCATTGTGCAAGTCGCTAAGAACCTGGATCCGTATTCCGGATTCTAAGGAAGAAGGAATAGAGGTGCAGATTGTAGATGGAGTGAATGGAACAATCCTCCATGAATATCACGAACAAAAGGAGTGTCTGCGAGAAATTTTTGCCTTGTTCCACAATAATCTGCAAATGTTCCGTGAGGCTGCAGAATTGATAGAGAGGATAAGTAACGGGATGTAACAATATTATGAATGAAAGCTTATAAAGCTCAGATAAGTAACATGCACTCTCTATTTTATAGCAATTCTGGCTATCTAAAAAGGAAAGCTTTTGTAGTTTGATCATGTATGATCTTTTAAAGGTGGCAGAGAAATAGCCCTGCCACCTTTTCTCTTTTATAGATATCAAGGAGTACGTTGAAAACTATCGATGTCTTTGGAGATCTTGTTACATGAGGAAGAGATCAATAAGATGATAAAAGGGCTTAAGAGCAATACAAAGAAACTTCAAAAACACTTTAAAGGATAGCAGCAGCTATATCAGAGAAGGCAATGGAGGCAGTCTCGGTTGCCTTCTCTGTATATGATATCTCATGATAGTATTATGAATCATGTCTAATCGTAATATATCTATCATTATAGATATACCTACCTAATATTGTTGATGATCAAAATTATAAATGAAACAGGAATTGCTATGACTGATGATAGTATGGCCCTATGGCTGTCTGTTGCTTACAGCGAAATTGGAGATACAGATTGTATCGAAAATGCATGACTCAGTACTATGTTTAGAAAATACACTCAGAATATCCGAAACACTGATGGGATTTCTGAGTTGAACAGAGGGTAAG
>CATJIW010000238.1 GCA_949740745.1 uncultured Lachnospiraceae bacterium
CTCTATGGAGGCCCGACATCCACTTATTAATATAGGAATCCCGTATTACAATCTGTAGGTTCAAAACATACAGGAATTATCGAACATTCCAGGTAGAAGTACAAAGCGTTTTTTCTATTAGCTATTATATACCAGAACCCCTGATCTGACAAGGGAAATTTCTGGCAAATTTGCAGGAAACAAAAATTTTTTCATCCCTGCAGGAGCCGCTCTACCACCGCAGCAGAAGCTCCCGGTAAAACTTCATGGCCGACTCCAGGGCGTCGCAGGGAATCCGCTCATTGACCTGATGAGCCTCTCCCCAGCGCTCGTCCCGGAAAAACCCGGTATGGCGGAACACGCTGTCACAGATCACCGGGAAGAAACGGGAATCGGTGCCTCCGGCCAGAAGTCCGGGGATCACCAGAGTGTTCTCCCCGTAGTTGGCCTTTGCGATTTCTTCCACCAGCTTGTAGGCGCGGCCTTCCACGGAAGTCGCCGGCTCCGGATCCTCGCCAAGGACCTTGCGCACTTCCACGTCCCCGGGGATCACGCTGCGGAAATGAGCCAAAAGAGATTCCTCCGTGTCCCCCTGAAGGACCCGGCAGTTCATGATCATGCTGGCATGCTCCGGAAGGATATTGGACTGTGCGCTTCCCGACGCCATGGTAACGGCGCAGGTGGTATGAAGCAGGGAATCCAGCTTCTTATCCTCCTTCGCATAAGCGCAGAGCTCTTCAAAACGGCCTTTCGGATCCGCATAAACGGCCGCCTTTTCTCCCGTCATGCACCGGGACATGGCCTTTAACTGGTTCTCCACCACCTCTGTCAGACGATAGGGGAAGGGATTGGCCTCCAGGGCCACCACGGCCTTTGACACTGCGCCCAGGGCCGTTCCCTGTCCCGGCTCCATGGAATGGCCGCCCGGATTATCCTGATAGATTTCATAATCATGATAAGCCTTCTCTCCCAGCTCCACCTGGCAGACATAGCCGTCATAGCCCTGCTTCCTGCCGTCGCTGATGCCGCTTCCCTCATCAAACACACAGCCCAGGCGGACGCCCTGCTCCTTCAGATAGTCCACGATCTCCCTGGCACTCTTCACCGGGGACTGCACCTCTTCGTTGTAGCCGTAAGCCAGATAAAGGTCATAATCCGGCTGGAACCCTTCCTTGATCAGGGCCTCCACCGTCTCCATCTCTGCCAGGATCACACACTTGCAGTCCGTGCTTCCCCGTCCCCAGACGAAGCCTTCCGCAATCTCTCCGGAATAAGGCGGATAGGTCCATTTGGCATGATCTCCCTCCGGAACCACATCCTGATGCCCCATTAAAAGCACAGGGAGCTTGCCGGAATCCTTTCCCTTCCATTTAAAAAGCAGGCCCGCCCTTCCGATTATTTTTTTCTCCATGGTGGAATGGATGGCCGGAAAGATTTCTTCCAGATACTGATGGAATTTTTCAAACTGGCCGAAATCCATTTTGGAAGCGTCTGCATTGGAAAGCGTCGGGATCCGCACCATCCCCTGTAAATGCTCTGCGTATAAATTGCTCAAAATCTGTTACCCCCATTTCCTGTAATTGATCTATGATTGACTCATTCATACTACCATAAGGACAGGCGGCCCGCAAGAGCCGCCCGTTAAAATCCTCAAAAATTATTCATTGACCTTCCAGGTCCACGTGCACCAGTTCAGCTGCTCCGCATCCTCAAAGTTGACGCCGGAGAGACGGTCCTTATTGTAAGCGACTCTGTGGTTCTCCGAATACAGATAGCATACCGGAGAATCATCCAGCAGATGCTGCCATACCTCTACAAAGGCCTCCGCTCTCTTGTCATTCTCAAGCACGGAGTTGGTCTTTGCAAACAGCTCGGTGTAAGAATAATCCATGATGCAGGGGAAGTTCTGGTTCGTACCAAGGCCAAGCCATCCAAGAGGCTCCGTCGGGTCGATGCCGCCCGCCGAACCACACATGCCGAGATCATATTCCCCGTCGCGCATCATCTGCATCAGGGTAGCAAAATCATACTGAGTGATGTTGGTGTTCACGCCGATAGCCGCCAGATCCTGCTGGATCAGAACGGTGGACTGGATACGGATCTCATTGCCGGTAGGCACGATCAGCTCCAGAGTGTTGTTGAAGTCAAAGCCGTTCTCTTCCAGCATCTTCTTCGCTTCTTCCGGATTGTAAACCGGCATATTCAGCTTGGATTCGTCCACAAAAGGATGCTCGTTGCTGAAAGGAGCATAAACCACCGAACCCTCTCCGCCCAGGAGATTATCCACGATTGACTGACGGTTGATCGCCATGTTCAGGGCAAATCTGCATTCCGCATTGGGAATCTTCTCGCTGGTGCAGTTGATGATCATCGCCTGATACGCATAGTTGGTGACGGCAACCGTCTCCAGGTTCGCCTCCTCCTGCGCCGCCGGCCAGTCGGACAGAGGCATGGCAGCGATGCCGCCGCCGGCGATCACGTCCACTTCGCCCGCCATCAGCACGGACAGAAGCTGGCTTCCTTCCACGACGCGGATCACAAGACGATCAATATCCGGAGCGCCCAGGAAATAATTCTCGTTCTTCACCATCTCGATGCGCTCTCCGTCGATGGAGGTATCATAGATGAAGGGACCGGAGCCGACCATGTTCTCCTTCCAGGGAGTCGCCTCATTTAACTCCTCCGGCGTGTACTTGCTGTAAATATGCTCCGGGATTACGTAGAAGTAACGGTTCATCATATTCAGGAAATTAAGCTCACTCATGGCTTCCTTGAAGCTGAGCTTGACCGTATAGTCGTCAATCTTTTCCCATCCCAGATCTTCCTCTTTCTCAAAAGCGCCGCCTTCATTGGTGCCCTTGACAAACTTCATCTGATCTCTCTTTACAGAGTTGAAAGCCGGGTTGCAGTCCAGTCTGGCGCTGTAGATCACGTCGTCGGCCGTTACCGGCTCTCCGTCGCTGAACTTCGCTTCTTTGTTCAGATGGATGGTCATGTAGGTATGATCATCGGAAACCTCGTAGCTCTCAGCCAGACGAGGGGATACGGTACCGTCCTTATGGGTGATCCAGAGACGGTCATAGAGCTGGTCGGATACGACATCCGTGTAGTTGCCGGAATCGAAGTACGGGCACCAGCTTGCCCATGCGTTGGTGATCGCAATGGTAGCGATCTTTTCTGCTCCGGAAGACTCGGAGCCTCCTGCGTTGTCCGTGTTTGCTTCTGCTGCCTGCTCTTTGCTCTCACCAGCCGCTGCCTGCGTATCGCCAGAAGACTTGTTGTCGTCTCCGCCGCCACAGGCCGCCATACCGAGAACCATCGCACCTGCAAGCAGAGCTGCAAGAAAACGTGTGCTTTTTCTCATGATGTTCCTCCCTGTAATATTTATTTGTATCAACCGGCAGATCCGGTAAATACCTAATCATACAGGTGGCATGCCACCTGATGTCCGCCGCCCATATCCTTGAGGACGGGCGCCCCCTCCTTACATTTCTCCGTACAGTTGGCGCACCTCGTATGGAACCTGCAGCCGGCCGGAGGATTATAAGGGCTGGGCAGGTCTCCCTCCAGGATCTGCGGCGCCGCCTTCTTCTCCGGATCGGGAAGAGGGATCGCCGAAAGCAGAGCCTTCGTATAAGGGTGAAGCGGATTTTTATAGAGCTCATCCTTGGAGGTGATCTCAACAATGCCGCCAAGATACATGACCGCCACCCGGTCGCTGATATGCTTCACCACGGAAAGGTCGTGGGAAATAAACAGATACGTAAGGCCGAACCGCTCCTGCAGCTGATTCATCAGATTCAGCACGGATGCGCGGACCGACACGTCAAGAGCCGACACCGGCTCGTCGCAGACCACGAACTCCGGATTGGAGATCAGGGCCCTTGCGATCCCGACTCTCTGCCTCTGGCCGCCGGAAAACTCATGGGGATAACGCATCATGTGCTGCTCGCCCATTCCCACGACCTCCAGCATCTCCTTCCCCTTACCCAGCCGTTCGCCGGGGGTGCCTGTTTTGAACACGTCAAGAGGCGCCCGCACCAGCTCCAGAATGTTCATCCTGGGATTTAAGCAGGAATAAGGATCCTGAAAAATCATCTGCATCTTTCTTCTCATCTGGCGCATCTGCTCGTTTTTCAGCTTACTGATGTCCTGTCCGTCGAAAAGGATCTCTCCGGCCGTGGCAGGCGTCAGGCGGAGGATGGTTCTTCCAAGGGTGGATTTTCCGCAGCCGGACTCTCCCACAAGGCCCAGGGTCTCTCCCCTCTTAATTTTCAGGCTGACCCCGTTCACAGCGCTGACATAAGTCGTCTTGCTCTTAATAATGCTCTTGGAGGCAACGAAATGCTTTTTCAGATCTTTTACTTCAACTAAGGGAGTTTCGCTCATGCTTCGTTCTCCTCCTTTCTTTCCTCTTTGCCATAATTCCAGCATCTCACCTGGCAGTCTCCGTACCGGAGAAGCGCCGGTTCCTCTTTTTTGCACTGTTCTGTGGCATGAGGGCAGCGGGGCCAGAATTTACAGCCTGCCGGCATATTATACTGGTTCGGCACGGTTCCTTCAATGGTAAACAATGCGTCCACCCTTTCGTCCAGTCTGGGAATGGACTTAAGAAGCCCTGCGGTATAGGGATGCTTGGGGTTCCGGAATACTTCCCCCGCCTGCCCGTACTCCACTACCCGGCCGGCGTACATAATCATAATGGCATCAGCCATGGAAGCCACGACACCCATGTCATGGGTAATCAGCATAATGGCAGATCCGGTCTCGTCCTTCAGCTCTTTCATCAGCTTAAGGATCTGGGCCTGGATCGTCACGTCCAGGGCCGTCGTCGGCTCGTCGGCAATCAGAAGCTTCGGATTGCACATAAGGGCCATGGCAATCATCACTCTCTGCTTCATGCCGCCGGATAACTGATGGGGATATTCCTTCAGCCGCTTCTCCGGAGAAGGGATCCCTACCTTGATCATCATGTCAAGCGCCAGCTTCCTGGCTTCCTCTTTGGACACGTTCCTGTGGGCCCGCACCGTTTCCATCAGCTGCTTCTCAATGGTCATAACCGGATTTAAAGAGGTCATGGGATCCTGGAAAATCATGGCAATGTCCTTCCCCCGGATCTTGCACATCTCCTTCTTGGGAAGGCCCACCAGGTTGCGGCCTTCAAAATTGATCTCGCTCCCCTCTTCGATCTTCGCATAATCAATCAGAAGATTCAGAATAGAAAGAGAGGTCACGCTTTTTCCGCAGCCGGATTCTCCCACGATTCCAAGGATTTCGCCCGGCGCGATCTGGAAATCCACTCCGTCGACCGCCGGCACAACACCTTTTCTTGTATAAAAATGAGTTCTTAAATTCTTAACTTCCAATAAGGGCTTCTGTTCCTGCATGGCTCTCTCCTCCTATATCTTCATCTTCGGGTCCAGTGCATCCCGGAGACCGTCGCCGAAGAAGTTAATGCTAAGGACAGTAATGACCAGGCAAAGTCCCGGCGGGATCCAGATCCAGGGCTGCTTGGAAAGCACCACAATAGACTGGGCTTCATACATCAGATTGCCCCAGGAGGCCGTAGGCGGCTGCACTCCCATGCCCAGGAAGCTTAAGGACGCTTCCATTAAAATCGAAGAAGCGGTACGGAAGGTCATCGTAATCAGGCAGGGAGCAAAGGAATTCGGAAGGATATACTTGGTAATAATCTTCCAGTTCTTCGTCCCGATGGCCCTGGCCGACTCCACATATTCCTTTTCGCGGACCGAAAGCACACGGCTGTGGATCAGCCTGGCAAACTGGGTCCAGCCTAAAATACCGAGCACCACCGTAATGGAAACCACGGAGGGGCCCATCACCGCCACCAGCACCAGGATCAGCATTATGGACGGGAACGACATAAAGATGTCCGCCAGACGCATAATGACAGTTTCCACCCAGCCTCTGTAATAACCGGCCAGAAGACCCAGCGGGATTCCCAGCGCCATGGAGACAATCGTTGACAAAATACCCACAATCAGGGAAATCCTGCCGCCGTACACAAGACGCGCAAAAATGTCGCGGCCCGTCCGGTCCGTCCCCAGCCAGTGGGCTGCGCTTGGCTTCTGATTAAAGCCGCCCTGCGCATGAGACGTATAAGAATCCAGCTTAAGAAGCGGCGGAAGCACGATGACCAGTATGATCAGCAAAATGACCAGCCCAAGCCCGACAACGGCCAGCTTGTGGGATAAAAACCGTTCCAGGACATCGTGCATATAGGAACTTTTTTTGTTTTTCTTTTCATTCTTATTACCCATCTGTATCTCCTCCTGTCTTATTTATAGCTGATTCTCGGATCCAGCAGACCATAGATCAGGTCTGTGATCAGATTTCCGATCAGAACGACGATTGCTATAAATACGGTAATTCCCATGATACAGGGATAATCTCTGGCATTGATGGACTGTACCATCAGCGTGCCGATTCCGGGCCATCCGAAGATCTGCTCCGTTACCACGGCGCCGCCCACGATAAAAGGCAGGTTCATGCCGATGGTGGTCACCACGGGGATCAGGGCGTTCCGAAGCCCGTGACGGATCACAATGCGGCCCTCCTTCAGTCCCTTTTCCCTTGCGGTCCTTATGTAATCCTCCTGAAGGACCTCCAGCATACTGCCCCGGACCTGACGGATCAGGTTGCCGATCTGCTGGAAGGCAAGAACCGCCACCGGCAGGATCATATGGCGGACCAGGTCTCCGAAGGACTTGGAGCTGGCTGTGGTATACATGCCGCTGACCGGAAGAAGCTTTAGATTCACTCCGAAAATATAGACCAGCAGAAGGCCCACGAAGAAGTTCGGCGCCGCCGCCGCCAGAAACGAAATGCCGGAAGAAATATAATCCCAGAGAGAATAGGGCTTCACTGCCGCGCCGACCCCCATGGGAACCGCCAGAAGCACCGATACCACCACCGAGGTGAGAGTGATCAGAAGGGTCGGCCCCAGTCTCGACAGGATCATGCCGAGCACGGGCTCGGCCGTCCGGTAAGAGACCCCGAAATTCCCCTGCAGCATTCTGGCAAACCAGTGGAAATACTGGATAATGACCGGCTGATCCAGGCCGTAGCTGTGCTTCAGCCTTGCAATGTCCTCTGCGCTCAGCTGTGCAGGCCCCACGATCATATCGATGGGATCGCCCGGCGACATGCTGGAAAGAAAATAGGCCAGGATCGTAATACCGATGAAGGTCGGTATAATGATCAGAATTCTTTTCCCCACATACTTCAGTTTCATAGGCTTCCTCCTTGAGCAGCTTTTTTACCATGAATCCTTTTTAACCAAACGGCAGAACGTTTTATATATTACGTTTATACAGAAAGTGTTTTTTTATAAATAAAAAAGATGCCGGCCCTAAAACAGTCAGTCATCGGCATCGTCCTTCCTGCGTCGCAACAAGAAAAAATGAAACATGAACCCGGATATCATCAGTCAAATTCTCTAATACCTCTCACATTTCCCCAACCACGTTCTGTCAAATTCACTAATCATATTATAGCAAAGGCCCTGTTCTAAGTCAAGCACCTTCCGATGGTAAAATATTTTGTTAAAACTAGTGAAAATTCTGCCAAAAATTTTAGTTTCATTGACAAACCGCATATGATCGTTTATACTGGAACTTAGCTTTGCCTTTTCGGCACTTAAAATCGAGTTTTCACAGGGAGACGGCAATGAATGCAAACAATACCAGCTTAAAGGACCAGATTTATGACTCCATTTACAACGACATCCTGCTCGGCGTCTATCCCCCGGATCATGTATTCAATGAAAAAGGATTGATGGAAAAGTTCAACGTCAGCCGCGCTCCTATCCGGGAGGCGCTGGTGGAGCTGTGCGGCGAAAAGATCCTTTACAGCATTCCTTATTACGGTTACAAGATCACGCCTCTCACCGAAGAGGACGTGTCCAACACCAAGTCCTACCGCTGCATCCTGGAATGCGGCTTTATGACGGAGCATTGGGGAAGGTTCACCCCGGAAACCATCCAGGAGCTGGAACGGGCCAACCAGAAGGATCTGGAGGGAAAGACAAAGACAGATGCGATCACCCACTGGAATGACAACATCCGGTTTCACCTGGCCTTTTTCGAATTATACGGCAATCAGTACGCCTATCAGCTGCTCCGCTCGGCCATGACGCTCCAGACCAGGGCCTATGCCCAGACCCGCTGGGCGGAATATCATTCCAGACAGTTCCACGAGGTTCCGGCCTTTCACGGTTCCATTCTGGAAGCCATCCGCCAGGACAATCCGGAGCTGGCCGCAAACCTCTTAAAAGCAGATATTATCAGCATTTAACGGACCGGACTCCGGCTCAAACAGGAAGTTTATAAAAATACCCCGCGGCTTTCGCCGCGGGGCTCTTCTTTTTCACAGCAAACCATCGTTATTTCAGGAGGAACAGAAGGTTTCGTTATGGAGCAGCTTATGCTCCCTGCCTTTCAGGAATCCCTCATACAGGGAGACCAGCATCGGATTCTCGTCGCTCTTCTTCACGACAGAAACGCCGTCGGCCTTGTAAAGGCCCTCCGTCCTGGCGGCCTTCGTCCGCTCTCCGGCCTGTCTGGGCTGTCCGCCGCCCATGACGCAGCCTCTTCTGCAGGCCATGATCTCGATCAGATGGAACTCCTTCTCTCCGTTTTTCACCTGCTCCATGACGGTCCTCGCATTGGCCAGGCCGCTGGCGACGCAGATCTTCACGTCCATTCCGCCGTAAGGGATCGAGAATTCCTTAATGAAGCCCTCCTGGCGGACGCCGCATTCTGCGATTTCTTCCAGAGTCGCCTTGCTGTGGTCGGGAGCCAGCCGTCTGATCACAGCCTCGGTCACGCCGCCGGTCACGCCGAAGATCACGCCGCCGCCGGAACCGAACCCGAAGGGAATATCGGAAGCTTCCGATTCCAGCTCCGCAAAATCAATGCCGGTAGTCCGGATCATCTTGATCAGCTCCGTGGTCGTAATCACGTAATCGGTGTCAATCTCACCTTCCGTATAGCTGTTGGCCCGCTTCGCTTCCATCTTCTTTGCCGTACAGGGCATAAAGGAAACCATCACGGTCTTCTTGCCGTCCGCTTTTTCCGGATCCCGGAAATACTCCTTCACCACTGCCGACATCATTCCCTGAGGGGAACGGCAGGGGGAGACATTGTCCGAAAATTCAGGGAACTGCTCACCTACAAATTTCACCCAGGCCGGACAGCAGGAGGTAAGAAGGGGCAGCTTCCCGCCGTTCTTCACCCGGTCCAAAAATTCTGCTGTCTCTTCCATGATCGTAAGGTCGGCACTGAAGGTGGTGTCATATACCTCGTCAAAGCCCATCCGGTGAAGGACATTGACAATCTTGCCCATAACGCTCTTGCCTTTGGTAAGGCCGAAGGCATCTCCCACCGCCACCCGGACGGCAGGCGCCACCTGGGCCACTACCCGCACATTCGGATCCGCCAGGGCATCCCAGACCGCTTCCTGATCGTCCTTGATGCTGATGGCGCCCGTGGGGCAGAACACCCGGCACTGGCCGCAGTTGACACAGTCCGTGGTAGCGATCTCCCGGTCAAAGGCCGGCATAACCATGGCCTCGGACCCTCTGTGGGCAAAGCCCAGGGCACCGACGCCCTGCAGCTCGCTGCAGACCCGGACACAGTTTCCGCAGAGGATGCACTTATTGGGATCGCGGACGATGGAAGGAGAACTGAAATCCAGCGGACGCACTTCCCTGTAATTCTGGAAACGGACCTTGTTCACGCCAAGCCGGTGGGCCAGCTCCAGAAGATCGCAGTCACCGCTCTTCACGCAGGTTGTGCAGTCTCTGCAATGGGCCGCCAGAAGCAGCTCCACGATCATCTTCCGGTACTTTTTCAGCTTTCCCGTATTGGTATAAATGACCATTCCGTCCCTGGGCTCTTCCGAGCAGGACGCAAAGGTCCTTCCCCTATCATCCTCCACCGTGCACAGGCGGCAGGCGCCAAAGGTAGAAAGCTCGGAATGATAACAGAGAGTCGGAATATCGATCCCCGCTTTCCGGATAATAGACAGGACATTCTTTTCATCGGTAAATTCTACTTTTCTGCCGTCAATTGTGATCGTACCCATATCTGTCCCCCCTATTCCTCAATATAAACGGCATCAAATGCGCAGTTATCTTTACATGCGGAACACTTGATACAAAGCTTCGGGTTAATATGATAGCATTCCTTGCGGACGCCGGTAATGGCCCCGGTCGGACAGTTCTTCGCACACTTTCCGCAGCCCTTGCAGTATTCCGGATTGATCACAAAACGGCGCATCGCCTGGCAGACCTTCGCCTGGCATTTCTTCTCCACGATGTGCTCCACGTACTCGTCCCGGAAGGTATTCAGGGTGCTGATAACCGGAAGGGGCGCACTCTTTCCAAGGCCGCAGAGAGCCATGCTGCGGATCATGTTCGCCAGCTCCTCCAAACGGTCCAGATCCTCCATCTCTCCCTTGCCGGCCACGATCTTCTCCAGAATCTCCAGCATGCGCTTGGTCCCCTCTCGGCAGGGCACG
This sequence comes from uncultured Lachnospiraceae bacterium, assembly GCA_949740745.1. Classification (GTDB taxonomy): domain Bacteria; phylum Bacillota; class Clostridia; order Lachnospirales; family Lachnospiraceae; genus Lientehia. Next base: position 10,522 of record CATJIW010000238.1, read on the forward strand.
CACTTTCCGCAGGATTCTCTCTGGGTAAAGCTCATGAAGAAGCGGGCCACCTCGACCATGCAGGTATTGGTGTCCATAACCACCATGCCGCCGGAGCCCACGATGGCGTTGAATTTCTTCACAGAATCAAAATCCAGAGGCTCATCCAGATGTTTCTCCGTCAGGCATCCGCCGGAAGGACCGCCGATCTGAACGGCCTTAAACTCAGCGCCGTTCTTTAAGCCGCCGCCGATATCAAATATAATCTCCCTGAGGGTGCTTCCCATGGGAACCTCAATCAGCCCGGTATTCTCGATGGAGCCGGTCAGTGAAAAGGTCTTGGTTCCGGGGCTTCCCTCCGTACCGATGGTCCGGTACCAGTCCGCTCCCTGAAGGATAATCTTAGGAACATTGGCATAGGTTTCTACATTATTTAATACGGTAGGCTTCTCCCAGAGTCCCTTTTCCACAGTCCTGGGAGGCTTCACGCGGGGCATGCCCCGGTTGCCTTCGATGGAAGCCGTCAGCGCAGAGCCCTCGCCGCATACGAATGCTCCGGCGCCCCGGTTGATATGTAACCGGAAGGAGAAATCCGTTCCGAGAATATTGTCGCCAAGGAGCCCTCTTTCTTCCATCTGCCCGATGGCATGGCGCAGCCTGGCCACGGACATGGGATACTCGGCACGGACATAGATATAGCCGTCGGTGGACTGTACCGCATAAGCGGCGATCATCATGCCTTCAATCAGCTTGAAGGGATCGCCCTCCATCACGGAGCCGTCCATAAATGCGCCGGGATCGCCCTCGTCGCCGTTGCAGACCACGTATCTGGTGGTCTCCTTCTGCCTTGCCACCTGCTTCCATTTCCTTCCGCAGGGGAATCCGCCGCCGCCCCGGCCTCTGAGTCCCGACCGGTCCACTTCGTCGATCACTTCGTCCCTGGACATCTCAAACATGGATTTTTCCAGAGCTTTGAAGCCGCCTGACGCAATGTATTCATCCAGAGATTCCGCATCCACCCGGCCGCAGTTTTCCAGGACGATTCTGGTCTGCTTCGCCATAAAGGGAATGTCCTCCGGATGACGGTAATGGACGTCCTTCTTGGTATAAAGCAGCCGCTCCACTACTTCCTTCCCAAGAACGGTCTGTTCAAAAATCTCCTTGCAGTCCTCTTTCTGGACCTTTACATACTGGATAACCTCGCTGCCCTTCTGGATCCGGACCAGCGGCCCCAGCTCACAGAAGCCCTGGCATCCTGTTTTCTTCACTCCTACGTGCTCATGCTCTCCCTCATCGTGGGGAGCAAAATCTAAAACGACTCCAGGTGCGTCTTTGGCCAGCTCTTTGAATTCTTCATAAATCTTTGCTGAACCAGTTGCAATACATCCGGTTCCGGAACAGACAAGTATCCTGCAGTCATAGGCATTCATCTGATTTTGGGCCGCTTCGCGTACCTGCGATAAATCATCTTTATTTTTGATCATCAGCCTTTACCTCTCAATTCTTCAATTACTGCAAGTGCCTTTTCGGGTGTCATGGACGGATAAACCTC
>CATJIW010000239.1 GCA_949740745.1 uncultured Lachnospiraceae bacterium
AATGTTCCGGGCGATGACCAGCCCCTCGATCTGATGGAAGGAGAGCGAATGGGGCGCATCCACCTCGTCGGAACGGAACACCCGGCCCGGAGCGATCATCCGGATCGGAAGCTCCCCCTTCTCCATGGTGCGCACCTGCACCGGGGAGGTCTGGCTCCTGAGCAGAATGCTGTCGTTGATATAGAAGGTGTCCTGCTCGTCCCTGGCCGGATGGCCTTTGGGAATGTTGAGCGCTTCGAAATTGTAATAATCGTACTCCACCTCAGGGCCTTCCACCACCTCGTAGCCCATGCCCACGAAGATCTGCTCCACCTCTTCCAGGGCAATCATGTTGGGATGCCTGTGGCCCACGTGGTTTTTCTTTGCCGGCAGGGTCACGTCAATGACCTCCCGCTTTAGCTGTTCCTCTCTGGCCTTCTTCGCCAGCCGGCTCTTTCGCTCCTCCAGCATTGTCTCGATGACGGCGCGGGTATCGTTGACCATCTGCCCCACTCTGGGACGCTCCTGGGCGCTCACGTCCTTCATTCCTTTCAGAACGCCGGTCAGCTCTCCCTTCTTCCCCAGGTAAGCCACCCGGATCTCATTGAGGGTTTCCAGTGCGTCGGAAGCGGCGATCCGCTCAAGCGCCGCCTTCCTGATCTGTTCCAGCCTTTCCTTCATGACATTCTCCTTCATTTAAATTTTCATTCTGTTTAATTCCTGCTTAAAACGACAAAAATCCCTTTGCCGTCTAACGGCAAAGGGACGAATTACTCGCGGTACCACCCTGATTCCTGCGCATGCGCAGACACTCTTTTCCTGCCTAACGCGCAGGTACACGGCATTCCCTACTATCCGCAGAAGCTCCTGCAAAATCCCTTCGCATCTGCACAGGACTCTGCCGGCTCCACAGAATTCAAAAATGCGGCTCCGGTGGGAAATTCGGCGTTCGTCTGAACTTAAGGAGGCTTTCAGCCGGCGGCCTCCCCTCTCTGCAAGAAAACAGAACGTCTACTGACACCTTCCATGCCTTTGACTGATCAAGTTTTATCAAGCCTATGACATATTTTAACATAAAACCCTTCCTTGTCAAGGATTAATTTTATTTCTGTACCTGTCCTCCCTTGCAATCCGTTCCGTATCATGCTATACTTCTCTGAAACACTGCCAAAGGGATTTTGAAATATGCCGGAAGCATTGCTGGAGCTACAGGAGTATTTTATGAAACGGTTCAGGCTTTTTCTCGGAAGGATCATCAAATTAATTGTGGAAGACAAGATTTCTGTGTATGCGGCACAGGTTTCTTTTTTTGTCCTGATTTCCGCAATCCCCATCGTCATGCTGGCGATCCCTCTGATCCAGTTCCTGATCCCCTTTTCCCAGGAATCCCTGACAAACACGATTCTGTCGGTCCTTCCCAACACCCCGGAGGTGCGGACCTTTATCGTCAGCATTTTAAACGACGTATACACCAATTCGGCCGGGACCATCATCTCCGTCTCCATCCTCACCACCCTGTGGTCGGCCTCCAAAGGCATTTACTCCCTCCAGCAGGGCTTAAACAACATTGCCTCCTTAAAGGAGACCAGAAACATTGCCGTCCAGCGGCTGCTGTCCATCGCGTACACCGTCGGCTTCGTGTTCGTCCTGATCTTCACCATCGGCGTCCTGCTCTTCGGCAACCGGATCCAGCTTCTCTTAGAATCCTGGTTTCCGGAGCTGGCCCATTTTTCCAGCCTGGTCATCCTGTTTCGCACCGGGCTTTCCATCGCCCTGTTCATGCTGTTTTTCGTGCTGATCTATGCCATCCTGCCCAACAGGCGGCTGTCCTTCCGGAAGCAGCTTCCGGGAGCTGCCTTTACCACCTTCGGATGGCTGATCTTTTCCTACGTGTATTCCCTCTACATCGACCATATCGCCAACTTTTCTTACATTTACGGCAGCCTGACCGCCATCATCTTCCTCATGCTGTGGCTTTACATCTGCATGAACATCGTCCTCCTGGGCGCCGAGGTCAACAAGCTGTTTGAAGAGTACACGGGCAGGCGGTCATAATTCCTGTTTTCCATTCCCGTCTGTCCCTTTCGCAGCCCTCTGCTCAAGGACGCTTTTCTACGATCTCGCCCTGATTCTTATAAACCGAGTCCGCCGGAATATATCCCCGCACCATGGACAGGGGATAGACGCTTGTGTTCCGCCCGATCACGGATCCGGGATTGACCACCGTCCCGCAGCCAAGCTCCACAAAATCCCCCAGCATGCCGCCCACCTTTTTCCGGCCCGTCTCCAGCCTGGCCTCTCCGGCCTTAATGACCACCGGCTTTTTGTCGGACTTCACATTGGAGGTGATGGAGCCGGCTCCCATGTGGGAATGGTAGCCCAGAATGGAATCTCCTACATAATTATAATGAGGTACCTGCACATGGTCAAACAGGATCACGTTTTTAAGCTCCGTGGAATTTCCAACCACGCAGGTTTCCCCCACCAGAACGCTGCCGCGGATAAAGGCGCAGTGGCGCACCTGTGTGTTCTTTCCGATAATGGCCGGCCCCGTAATGGAAGCCGTCGGAGCGATAACCGCCGACCTTGCCGCCCAAATCTGCTCCCCGATCTCCTCATACTCCTCTTTCGAAAGACGGTTTCCAAGAGCAATGATAAAATCGCTCAGCCCCTCCAGGGCTTCCCATGGGTAGGCAAACCCTTCCAGATAGGGCGCCGCCAGCGTGTGGTTCAAATCATATAATTCTGCAATCGTAAGTTCCTTCATTATCCGTTACTCTCCTCACGTTTTTAAGGTTCCCTCTCACTGTATCACATTCCTGCGGCGGCCGCAAGTGCCGTTAAGGAATCATTCCCGCAAACAAAGGGGCCAGGACCACCGTAATCACGCCGGCCACGACCACTGCCAGGCTGGACATGGCGCCTTCCAGCTCCCCGAATTCCAGCGCCTTGCTGGTTCCCATGGCATGGGCGCCGTTGCCGCAGGCCAGTCCCACGGCAATGGGATCTTTGATGCCAAACAGCCGGCAGAGCACCTTTGCCACGATCCCGCCGAACATCCCCGTGACCACCACCGACATGACGGTCAGGGCACTGCTCCCTCCAAGCTCTGCGGAAACGCCGACGGCAATGGCCGTCGTCACGGATTTTGGCTGTAAGGAATGATACACGCTCCCGTCCAGCCCGAACAGGGCGCAGAGGCCCCAGATGGAAAGGGCCGCCGCCAGGCATCCGCTCACAATGCTGAGAAGAACCGCCGCCAGGTTCTTTTTTAAGATCCGCACCTGCCTGTACATGGGAATGGCAAGGCAGACCGTACAGGGGGTCAGGAAATAACTGATATGGGAGGCCCCCGCATCAAATACCTCATAATCAATCCGGAAGATCAGGAGAATTGCAATACAAAGTACCGTGCTGATCAGCAGCGGATTACAAAGCGTATAAGGAAACCGCTTCTGAAGCTTCAGTCCGGCCCAGTAAGTTACGAGGGCCAGGAAAAAACCGAAATACATGCTTCCCTGCAGCACTTCATTCATGGATCCCTTCCCCCTCTCTGCCGTTCTTCCTCTTTCCGCTCAGGCTTTTCCCGGTTCCGGTCCCCGTGCCGTCCTCCCGCTTCCCTGCCGTCCGTTTCAGGACCGCCTGAGCCGTCAGGCCCGTTACGGCCATAACGATTACCGTACTGATAATACAGACCGCCAGAATCGGAACCAGCCTGTCCGCCAGCCCTCCCATCACCGTGATCAGACTGACGCTGGGCCCGATAAACAGCACCGGCATCAGTTTTACCAGAAATACTCCCGCGTCCTCCACCTGCTCCAGCCTGACAATCCTCGTCATCAAAAGGAGGAACATCAGGATCAGCCCGTACACGCTTCCCGGCACCGGAAGAGGAAGCGCCTGGTTCAAAAATTCTCCCACAAAGGAAACCGTCATAATGATCGTTAACTGCTTCAGATATTTTACCGCATCCATGTTTCTGCCCCTGTATTTTCTTAATAATATTTTTCGTCCTGCGGAAAACCGGATTTTCCGTAAGATGAAAACAGGCTCTTCCTTCTGGAAGAGCCTGCCGTGCAGTTGGCGGGACTTGAACCCGCACGAGCGCTATGCTCACTAGATCCTTAGTCTAGCGCGTATGCCAATTCCGCCACAACTG
>CATJIW010000240.1 GCA_949740745.1 uncultured Lachnospiraceae bacterium
CGGCCTCCCGCTCCTCTTTACGTATTAAAAATTTAGAATAGCCTCCCACGTAGCTGTAAAGCTTTCCCCGGTCCAGCTCCACGATCCGGCTGCAGACCCCGTCCAGAAAATACCGGTCGTGAGTCACCATGACCAGGGCGCCCCGGTACCGTTTCAGATAATCCTCCAGCCATCCGGCCATCTCGCCGTCCAGATGGTTGGTTGGCTCGTCAAGCACCAGCACGTCCGCCTTCGAAAGAAGCGCCGCCGCCAGGGCCGCCCGCTTCCTCTGCCCGCCGGAAAGCTCCCCCATGGGCTGCAAAAAGTCCGGCATCCCGAGCCTGTTCAGCATGGCCTTCGCCTGGCTCTCCAAATCCCAGGGCTCCGTTCCCTCAAAGCTCCCGGAGCCTCCGGCATTTTCCGGGCCTGCGCTTCCGGAAGATGCGGCGGTCCGGACGCTTTCCAGGCTGTGTGCGCCTTCGGAAAGCCCGGAAAGCACCGAATCAAGCACCGTTTTCGTTCCGTCAAAAACCGGCGTCTGAGGCAGGTAGCAAAAGGTCAGCCCCCTCCCCCGGACCACCGTCCCCTCCTCCGGCTCAAGAAGCCCGGCGACCATCCTCAAAAGCGTGCTTTTCCCGGTCCCGTTGATTCCGATGACCCCCACCTTCTCCCCCGTCCCAAGGGAAAAAGAGGCGTCATCAAACAAAAGCCGCTCCGTGTAGGACTTGGTCAAATGCTCCATGGTCAGCAGATTCACAGGTCGATCAGAAGCTCCACGGGACAGTGGTCGGAGCCGGTAACCGAGCTGTGGATCGACGCGCCGGCAAGCCGGTCCTCAAGCGCTCTGGACACACAGAAATAATCGATGCGCCACCCGGCGTTCTTCTCCCTGGCCCGGAACCGGTAGGACCACCAGGAATACATCCCCTCCTGATCCGGGTAAAAATAGCGGAAGGTATCGACAAAGCCCGCCTCAAGAAGCGCCGTGAACTTTCCCCGCTCCTCGTCGGTGAAGCCGGCATTCCTCCGGTTGCTTTTCGGATTTTTCAGGTCGATCTCCCGATGGGCCACATTCAAGTCCCCGCAGAAAATCACCGGTTTTTTCTCCTCCAGCCCCTTCAAATAGCCGAGAAAGGCGTCCTCCCACTCCATCCGGTAGGGAAGCCTCGCCAGCTCATTCTGAGAATTGGGCGTGTAGCAGGTCACCAGGAAGCAGGCCGGAAACTCCAGGGTAATGACCCTGCCCTCCCGGTCGTGCTCCTCTGCCCCCATGCCGTAACGCACGGAGAGAGGCTCCTCCTTCGTAAAAACCGCTGTCCCGGAATAGCCCTTCTTCTCCGCATAATTCCAGTACTGATGATAGCCCTCCAAAGAAAGGTCAATCTGCCCCTCCTGAAGCTTGGTCTCCTGCAGACAGAACACGTCTGCGTCCGCCTCCTTAAAATACGTTTCAAATCCCTTGGTCACACAGGCCCTCAGGCCGTTGACATTCCAGGATATCATTTTCTTTACCATATCCGTTCCTCCGGTTCCATTATAAACGATAGGGAGGGTGCGTTCAAGAAAAAAAGCAAATTAACCGGGAATCCGCCATTCCTCGAAATGGCCGACTGAGAACCGTCCTTTTTGACGGGCAGGATGCCTGTCATGTAGGCGGCGGCAAAAATTCGCGCCGTGGCCCCGCTGTTCTTAAACAAAGACCGAAGGAATTCCAGGTATTCCCGCTGTACCTCAGATCTCCCCCGGCTTTCCCGGATGGGAGCGTCCCATTCGTCGATAATCATGACAAATTGACTTTCCATGGCCTCGGCCGCACGGACTAAAGTCGCCGCAAATCCCTCGGCCGCCTTAAGGTCCGGACATACTTCTAAAAGCTCACGGACCAGATTTCTCTTGATATAAGCCACCAAGTCCGTGAGGGAAGTCTCTCCGATCACCTCCGTCATATCCAGATAGATCACGTTATACCGATTCAGATAGGTCTGGTAGCTGTCCCTCCAGGCCTGGTCCCTGGCGATCTCCAAATCCTCAAACAAAGCAGAAGAATCACAGGTTTTATCATAATAGGCGCACAGCATCTGAGCCGCAAAGGACTTTCCGAAACGTCTCGGACGGCTCACGCAGGTCAGCTGTCTGGGCGTATTGATCGTCCGGTTGACCAGGCCGATCAGCCCGCTTTTATCCACGTACCTGCCATTTCGGATCTGCCGAAACCCATAATTCCCCGGATTCAGATAATGTCCCATAAGCCTCCCGCCTCCCATCCCATAAAAGCCTTCCGTTCCTCCGTTCATCATACCACAGCAAAACCGCCCCAGGCAATGCTAAAATCATCCCGTCTCCCAAATCCTTAAAAAATCCACTTGCAAAATCCTCATTTTCCTGTAAAATAAGACTAGCTGCGGGATACGGTCAGTAAACCATATATAATAAAGAAAGGATTTTTCTATGATCAGTGCAAACAACATTACGCTCCGCATTGGGAAAAAAGCCCTTTTCGAAGATGTGAATATCAAATTTACAGAAGGGAACTGCTACGGCCTGATCGGGGCCAACGGCGCAGGGAAGTCTACCTTCCTGAAGATCCTGTCAGGCCAGCTGGAGTCCACCAGGGGAGACATCGCCATCACCCCCGGCCAGAGGCTTTCTTTTTTACAGCAGGACCATTTCAAATACGACGACTGCGTGGTCCTCGACACCGTTATGATGGGGAACCCCCGTCTGGTGGAAATCATGAAAGAAAAGGACGCCATCTATGCCAAGCCTGACTTTTCTGACGAGGACGGCATCCGGGCGGCAGACCTGGAAGCAGAGTTCGCCAACATGAACGGCTGGGAGGCGGAATCCGACGCCGCCACCCTCCTGAACGGCCTGGGAATCGGCCCGGACCTCCACGATTCCCTCATGAAAGACCTGGTGGGCAACGACAAGGTGAAGGTGCTCCTGGCCCAGGCCCTTTTCGGAAACCCTGACATCCTGCTTCTCGACGAGCCCACCAACCATCTGGATTTGGATGCCATCGCCTGGCTGGAGGAATTTCTGATCAACTTCGACAACACGGTGATCGTGGTCTCCCATGACCGGTACTTTCTCAACAAAGTCTGCACCCACATCGCAGACATCGACTATGCGAAAATCCAGCTTTATGCCGGAAACTACGACTTCTGGTACGAGTCCAGCCAGCTCATGATCAAGCAGATGAAGGAGGCCAACAAGAAAAAAGAAGAAAAGATCAAGGAACTGCAGGAATTCATCCAGCGGTTCTCCGCCAACGCCTCCAAATCCAAGCAGGCCACGTCCAGAAAGCGTGCCCTGGAAAAAATCCAGCTGGACGAGATCCGGCCCTCCAGCCGGAAATATCCCTACATTGACTTCCGCCCCGAA
>CATJIW010000241.1 GCA_949740745.1 uncultured Lachnospiraceae bacterium
GCGTGTTCCAGAAGATGAACCGGATCGTCCGGGATATGAAGCAGAAATTAAACAAAGACGTCCGTCTCATCATTGAAGGTGAAAACACCGAGATGGATAAAAATATCGTAGACAGCATCCAGGATCCCATCATGCACATCGTCCGCAACAGCATGGACCACGGCATTGAGGAAACAGAGGATGAGAGAATCCGCGCCGGCAAAGACCCTCAGGGCACCCTGATTCTTGCCGCCACCCATACCAGCAGCGAGGTTGTCATCACCGTGACCGACGACGGCTACGGCATGGATCCTGCAAAGCTTCTGGCCAAGGCCTCCGAGAAGGGCCTGCTCACCAAGCCTGCGGAGGAGTATACCAAGAAGGAAGCCCTGAATCTGATTATGCTTCCCGGCTTTTCCACCAACCAGACGGTTACGGAATATTCCGGCCGCGGCGTCGGCATGGACGTGGTAAAGAAAAACATCGAGTCCGTCGGCGGTACCTTTGCACTGGACAGCGAGCTTGGTTCCGGCACTACCGTGACCATGCGGATCCCGCTTACCCTTGCAATCATGGACGGCATGAAGGTGACCGTGGGCAAATCCATCTTCACGATTCCGATCGCCAACATCATGCAGTCCTTTAAGATTACCACGGACGAGATCATCTATGACGACTACGGCAATGAAATGGTGGCCCGCATGGACAGCTTTTATCCGATCGTCCGTCTGCACCGTTTCTTCAACCTGGAGACAGAGGTCACGAGCCTGGAGGAAGGAATCCTGCTCTGGGTGGAAGCAAACGACCGTTCCTACTGTATTTTTGTCGATCAGCTGATCGGAGAACAGCAGGTAGTGGTGAAGCCCTTCCCCACCTACTTAAACTCCTTTGAACTTAAGAATTTCGGTATCAACGGCTGCACGATTCTGGGAGACGGCAGCATCAGCATTATTCTCGATGTGCTGGGCCTTTACGGTGCTGCGGTCAACGAAAAATAGCAGGAGGAAGAAACCATGTCAGAACAAACGACCAATGTAAATTTAGATGCGGAAGAGACGTCTGCCCTGGAAGAGGCGACTACCGTCGAACGCTGCCTTTCCTTTCAGGTAGACGATCTTATCCTGTTTCTCAGTACGGATTATATTGTAGAAATCGTAAATGATTACCCGATCACTCCCCTTCCCATGGTTCCTTCCTTTGTGAAGGGAATGATCAATCTGCGGGGACAGATCCTTCCGGTCCTGGATATGCGCCTGTGCATGGATAAGCCTCCGGCAGAATACACCGGCAAGACCTGCGTGATCCGCCTGGATATCGATTCGGTTCCCCTGTGCATTGTCATCGACTCCGTATGCCAGGTTCTGGATATTGACTTCCGGGAGGTCCGCCCCATTCCGGTCAAGCGGCAGCAGAAGCTGCTAAACGGGATGATCGACCTGGGCGACGGAAAAGTAATGATGTCCTTTGACTGCAACGTTTTACTGGAAAAGCGGTATTAATCCGCTTTTCCTCCTTTTCAAAGGATAAAAGAAGGAGTGCTTGATTTATGATAACCTTGAGTTTAAGTGATGCCGATTTTCATCGTCTGTATACCTATATACAAAAAAACTACGGGATTGACTTAAGCAAAAAAAAGCAGCTGATCGTCAGCCGCCTGTCAAATACCCTGCGCGCGGAAGGGTATTCCAGTTTTACCGCCTATGTGGACGAAATCGTATCCGGTAAAAATAAAGACCGCACGACGGTTCTGCTTAACAAGCTGACCACCAACTATACTTATTTCCTGCGAGAGGAAGAGCATTTCGAATTTTTGCAGAACACGGTCCTTCCGGCCATCGAGCGCAGGCATCAGTCGGATCACTCCATCTCCATCTGGAGCGCAGGCTGTTCTTCCGGAGAAGAGCCTTACACGATCTCCATGTATCTGAAAGAATATTTTGCAAACAAGGGCAGTTCCTGGGACACCAGGATCCTGGCCACAGATATCTCTCAGAACATTTTAAGCTCTGCCATGAATCCTTCCTACGAAGCGGAAGCCCTGTCAAAGCTTCCTGCCACCTGGCAGCGCAAATATTTCACAAAAAAACCGGACGGTTCCTTCACGATCGCTCCGCAGATTCGAAATAACGTAATCTTTCGGACCTTCAACCTGATGGACCCGATCCAGTTCCGCAGGCCCTTTGACCTGATCTTCTGCAGAAATGTCATGATCTATTTCGATCAGCCCACCAAGGAAGCTTTGGTACGCCGTTTCTTCAATGTGACCGTGCCAAACGGCTATCTCTTTATCGGGCATTCCGAAGGGCTCAACAAGGCCACCTGTCCTTACAAATATATACTGCCCGCCATTTATCAGAAGGTCTGATCAGAGACGTCTTTTTTTAAGGCGATTATATAGACAGAACAGGATTTTTACATGCAAGGGGGCATGATGTTATGAAGAAAACCAGGGTAATGGTCGTTGACGACTCCGTCATGTTTCGAACCTTACTAATCAACGCCTTGTCTGCCGATTCCCGTTTCGACGTGGTGGGCTTTGCGATCAACGCCATGGATGCCATGAATAAAATTCCGCTTTATAAGCCGGACGTCCTGACTCTGGACATCGAAATGCCCGGAATGACAGGCTTGGAATTTTTAAAAAAGCTTCTGCCCGGCCATCCGATCCCCGTGGTCCTCGTGTCTTCACTGAATGTGAAAGTGTTTGACGCCCTGGCCGCCGGCGCCGTCGACTTCGTGCGAAAGCCGGATGACCAGAATCATATCCGCAGGGATGCGTTTCTGGCAACACTGATCAACAAGGTCGTAGTCGCCTCCCATTCCCGTGTCCGCCTCCCTACGGCGGAGGGCTTTATCATTGCCGACGGAGCCGTTACTCAGAAAACCTCCGGCAGGCCCCACGGGTATGCGGCGCCTGCTCCTGCCTCCGGCATGACGCTGTCAGGCAAAGCGTCCGGAAATCTTCCCTTACGTGGAGCCCAGTTCAGCGACGACATGGTCCTTGCCATCGGGGCTTCCACCGGAGGGACCGAAGCAATCCTCGCCGTCATGCAGCAATTCCCCGCAAAGATGCCGGGCATCGTTATCACCCAGCATATGCCGCCGGGATTTACGGCCATGTATGCCGAGCGTCTGAACCGGCTCTGCAAAGTAGAAGTACGGGAGGCCAAGCACGGAGACCGCCTGCAGCCCGGTCTGGCTCTGCTCGCCCCCGGAGGCCTGCAGATGCGGCTGGTTCGTATGGGGAACGGTTATTCAGTCAGCTGTTCCGGTTCGGAAAAGGTAAGCGGACACTGCCCTTCCGTCGACGTGCTCTTTGATTCTGTCGCAAGCATCGCACGTGACAAGGCAATCGGCGTGATCCTCACCGGAATGGGCGCCGACGGAGCCGCCGGTTTGCTCCGGATGCGGAAAAACGGCGCCTACACCATCGGCCAGGACAAAGAATCCTGTGTCGTCTACGGCATGCCCATGGAAGCCTATAAGATCGGCGCAGTATGCACGCAGGTTTCCCTGAATTCCGTCGCTTCCACCGTGATCGCCAGGCTGGCATCTCAAAAATAAAAACATACCTACACTATCACAGCCCCACAAGGACTACTTCGACCTATGAAAAAAAGAGAACTTTGGGATTATGACAGACCTAATAAGGCTTCCGGACATTCGCTCGGAAGCCGTTTGATTCGCTTCTTTTTACTCAGCGGCTGCTTTATTGCTTCCGCCACACTCATAATCAGCCTGTTTTTTTATTTTTATCCTGCACAGGCTATCCGCTCTGCCCGGGCGGTCCAGGACTTTGCCAGACAGCTTGCAGAAGCCGTCAATCTGACGGAAGAACCGCCGGTGCAAAGCAGCTCGATGCCCCTGAGCCTGCAGCAAAGTCCGGCGGTGGTTATGACCGCTGCCGTTTCTGCGGCGGATGCCGCACCCGCAGTAATCGCTGCCGCCAAAACGGTTCCGCCCCCTGCAGAAACGCCTTCCCCGGCGGCCGAACCGGAAATTCCTCTGATCACCTTTTCTTCCGCCCAGGGCGATATCAGCAGCATCGGCCAGTCCAGCGAAGAAACATTCCTGAACAACGATTATCTGGTCATGCTGGACTCGGCCATGGGCCCCATGCTTTACTATAACCAGGGAGACAGCCGCTGGAGTGATTATCTTTACGGCGGCACGGATCCCATGTCCCAATATGGCTGCGGCCCGACTGTTGCCGCCATGCTGATCAACGCCTTCACGGAACATGCCGTGATTCCTCCGAATCTGGCAGATTGGGCAGCTATTAACGGATTTCATTCCCCCCGCAACGGTTCCCGCCACGGGATCATTCCCGGCACGCTCTCCGCCTACGGGCTTCAGGTGGAAAGCGCCGCCGGCGCCGATTATGACACGGCCGCCGGGCTGCTCCGTTCCGGCCATGTACTGGTCGCCCTGATGGGAAGAGGTACCTTTTCCAATGACGGGCATTTCATCATCATCACGAACCTTCTGGAAAACGGAAACGTTCATATCGCAGACTGCTACAATTTTGAAAACACCAAAATGGAATGGGACTTAAACCTCCTCCTCTCGGAGTTAAAGCATTCCAGTGACGACGGTTCCCCCCTCTGGGCCGTCAGCTATCCCTGAAACAGACACAAAATGAAGACCTGCATCCTCCTGGCCATGAAAGATGCAGGTCTTCATTTCTATGCAATTAAAATTCTCGATTTTATCCTTTTCTAATTTTCTATATCTGCTGCAGGGACTTAATAGGAATTTCCCTCTTTCAGCTGGAACTTCTCTAACAGATTCCGGAGCACCTGCGCCTGGCTGGAAAGCTCTTCGCTGGCCGCCGCACTTTCCTCAGAAGTAGCGGAGTTGCTCTGTACTACGCTGGAAATCTGAGAAATGCCCTCGCTGACTCCGCCGATGGACTCGGCCTGCTCCGCCGAAGCCTTGGAAATCTCGTGGATCTGCCCGATCACCATCTGTGTGCCCTCTACCACGTCGCTGAGGGCCTTCTGCGTCGATTCCGTAAGCTGGACGCCGTTGGCAACCGCATTCAGCGTCTTGACAATCAGCTCGGACGTGCTCTGTACGGCTTCGCTGCTCTTGGCCGCCAGATTCCGTACTTCATCCGCAACCACTGCAAAGCCCTTCCCTGCGGTACCTGCACGGGCCGCCTCAACGGCCGCATTCAGCGCAAGAATATTGGTCTGGAACGCAATATCGTCAATGGTCTTGATAATGTGCTCAATCTCCTTGGAACAGTCGCTGATCTCGTCCATGGCCCTGGACATCTCCTGCATCTGCTGATTGCAGAGCCCCACCTGATGATCCACCTGATCCACCTTGTGGCTGGTCGCATCCGCATTCTTCGCATTGTCGCCAATCTGCTCCGAAACTCTCTCCACCGTCTCAACCAGAGTATCGACCTCATTGGCCTGCTCCGTCGCACCCTGGGCCAAAGCCTGCGCTCCGCTGGAAACGTGCTCTGCGCCGCTGCCCACCTGGACGGCAACCATCTGGATCTGGGACATGGTGTCATTCAGCTGCTGTAAAATAATATCCGTGGAATTCTGGATCTCCACAAAATCTCCGATATAGCTGAGCTGAGGCTTTCTTGCCAGGTTCCCCTGGGCAATTGCATTCAGGTTCTCGGAAATATCCGATATGTACATGGACAATGTCCTGGCCGCCTGATTCAGACTCTGGGCCAGCACGCCGATCTCGTCCGTATTGGCAACCTTGATCTCAAAATCCAGCTTACCCTGAGAAAGAAGCTTACTATCCTCCGTAATGGCGACGATGGGACGCACGATCCGGGACATCACGTAACGGATCAGCGCCAGGCTGGCAATGATAATGATAAATACGGTTCCCAAGGCCACGGCCGTCGTAACGAGGATCGCATTGCGCAGAGCCACCTGATAGTCTTCCATATCTGCGCTTGCGTCACTGACTACCTGCTCCAGAAGGCCGACCAGGGAGCTGACGTTCTTCTTCGTCTGATTCACATACATCTCTTCCGCCGCATCCGGATCCGTCTCGTTTAAAGCAAGGATTTCCGTCGCAGACTCATGGATCGCCTGATGAATCGGGATCATCTGATCCATCAGAGTAGTAATATCCGAATCTTTCATAGTGGAACGATCCGTATCATAGAGCCAGTGACCCAAGTCGCAGGCCGTATAATCCGTGCTTCCCGTAAACTCCGTGCCGAAGCTGATGGAGGAGCTTAAATTCTCCAGCCAGCTATAATGAGCTTTCTCTGCCGCCAGGGCCACTGAATGGATCTCCGTCGCCGACTTCGTTGCGTCCGAATAGCCGCGGATCATCTTAAGACCCACGAAGGTGGACACTCCACAAATCACAATCGCCACAAAAATCACTGCCATACGTACCCACACCGATTTTTTGATCGAGTTACTCATAACATCCATCCCTCTTCTTCTCTTTTTTTAGGCTGTCCGAAAGCCCTGACAGCCCGAATTTTGAACATCTCTCGTATTTCCTTATTATACCCGAAAACCAATTTTCTTTCAACTGTTTTTTCCTCTTTGGAAGAATACTCCTTCGATCCGGTCACAGAAAAACCGGATCAGAGGCCCGTTGCAAAAGGCGTTGACCACCGTGCCGGGGCCGAGGATCGCCCACAGGCTGTTTCCGGACAGGACGCAGAAGGAAACGCCGGTCAGAATAGCGGCAAGATCAGAAAGAACCCTGACAAGCCGGAAGGGGATCTTTTCCGCTGACGCCCAGATCCATACAGGGCGTCACGCCGGCAGGCTTAAACCTTATTATCAAGGAAAAAACCGGAACTCACTGGATCTACCAGCAATTCCGGCTTTTCTCTCCTGGAGTTTGCAACGCCTTACTCGAACATCAGAGCCTTTTGTAATTGACGGCTACGTAGTCCTTCCAATTGCAATTTAGAGCAAAGATTCTCCAGATATCTACCGGATAGTTCTGCAATCCTACGATAAAAACAATACAACATTTCACATTATATTATGATAGCTTTAGGTTGTCAATGTCAACCCCCGTTACCGGAGAGTTACAAAAACGCATATTTTGCGGAATATGTTTCAGGGTGAAGTATCTTGACTACGCATAATATGTCATGTAGGAATTCATGCGCAATAAGGCCCCCGCCCCGCCCTTTTTACGGCAAGCCGAGGGCCTTATTACTTTATTAATGCTCAGATAAACGGCTCCAACCGGATGTGCCAGCAAGAAGATGCTGCCTTCCTCCAATACCGCCTGAACGTCGCTTTCTGTCCCATCTTTTTTTCGGCACTTTACCTGATCCGCCGATATCTCAAAATAATGCTTAATCCATTTCGTCCCATCAAAACTGCGGAACGGTCTCTTTATAATATCCACAACTGTCATAACTGTCTTCCTCCTGTCACGTATTCGTAGCGGTCCGAATCCGACGCATTAATTAAATCCCTATTCCGGAGTTTTAATCCCCGGTAATCCCAAATGTCATTAAAGTAACGTCCGCATTGGTAAAGTTTGATCCGCTGGCATCTGTAAAAGTCATGATACATCAGCCTGGTTTTTCATCTCACCTGTTTCCAAGTCACATCCGCAGTTATGACAAACTTGGTCTCTCTCCTATTCTGGATGTTTCACCATAATTTGGGCATTTCAATTTCTCTCACCTCCTCTCATTTCATGCCGAACAGGTCATTGACCGTTACGTCTAGAGCATTTGCAACGCGAGACAAATGTTCGACTCTTAACAGTTTTCGCCGTTCGTTCAGAACATTGCTAAATTCCTGAGGTGTGAACCCCGCTTTTTCTGCCACAAATCACTGTTTCATCCCCTTGCGATCGATGATTTTCTTTATATTGGTCATAATATCGTCATAGGTTATACTTTGCAAACTTTTTCACCTCCATAATCCTCGTTTTGCATACTTTTTATTGATCATAATCTCATTTTGCAAATATATCAATACTTTTCTATAGAAAAAATTCTCATTTCGCAAACTTATGTATTGACTTTTCGAAACTATAATGGTAGGATACAAACATCAGGGAGGTATACCAATGTCAATAAAAGACCGCATAAAAGAAGCCCGACAAAAAAATGATTTAACCCAAGAACAGCTTGCGGCAAGGATAGGAATCGCTAAATCAACATTAGCTGGTTATGAAACCGGAATACGCGAACCCAATATAGAAATAATCGGAAAAATTATGTGCGAACTCGATATAGATGCTAACTATCTATGGCAAGACGAATGCGACTTTCCGATGCAGGTAACCTACATTGAAATAGAACACATAAAAAAATACCGTGCTCTCGATCCGCATGGTAAGAAGATGGTCGATATGGTTCTGGAAGAGGAACACGTCCGCCAGCTTGCGGAGCAAGCCACGACGAACACAGTTAAAGAGTCGATTCCTAAGTATCTCGTTCTGAACGCCGCTCATGCCATTGAGGGGGCCGCCCCAGAGGATATTCAGCATGGCGAAGATATCATGGACGATGAGAATTTCTAAGGGAGGTGCCTTTTGGAAATACAATACTCTAAACAGGCAGTTAAATTTTTGAAAAAACAGGATATGGTAACAAGGAAGCGCATCGTAAATGCCATTTCTTTTCTGCCTTCCGGTGATGTGAAATCTTTACGGGGACGAAACGAATACCGCCTTCGTGTCGGTGATTTCCGCATTATTTTTGATAAGCAGGGCAATATTCTTTATATCGAAAGAATTGACAGCCGCGGCCAGATTTATAAAGGAGTGTGACCACAATGAATGCAATCAAAGAACGAATCATTGGAGCTGTTTCTCTCATGAGTGATAAGGAAGCTGAAATTTTTTGGAAACTGATACAAAACCGTTATACAATAACAACCAAAAACTGGAATGACATCGAAGAAGCAGAACCGGACGAGACTGACATTCTCATGCTCAGGCAAATTGAGGCGGATCCGGACTGTCACCAATACATTTCCGAAAAAGAGGCATTAAAAGAACTTGGTATTGTTTAAGAGATGGGGATACCATGAACTACGAAGATCTGCTCATAAAAGTCGATTCTGCCGGACTTATTACAAAAGACAAGCCCCTGAGGGCCTGCAAGGGCCGCATTAAGGGAAACCGGATTGCCGTCAGCGGGAGTCTGACTTCCGCTGAAAAATCCTGCGTTCTGGCCGAGGAACTTGGCCACTATTACACCACCACTGGAGACATTCTGGAGCAGAACGTTACCTGGAACAGGAAGCAAGAATACAGAGCTCGATTATACGGTTATAACCTCCGGATCGGGCTCATGAGGCTCGTGGAAGCTTACGAACATGGCTGCCAGAGCCGTTATGAGATAGCGGAGCATCTGGGCGTGACCGAGGAATACCTGGATGAATGTATTCACTGTTATAGCGAAAAATATGGTATCTGTACTACCATAGATAACCGAATCATCTATTTTATACCTACACTAATGGTGTTCAAGTTGGTGGATCAGGGCAAAGATAACATTTGATTATCCAGTTTTAAAGACGATTCGGGTCGCCCATACAAAATTATTTTATCTCCTACCTGGAAATTTTGAATTCAGGCACTGTATCATCTAATGTCGGCGATAGTATTGTACAGTCATTAAGATAAGAGGGCCTGTCTTCTGATAAGTAGATACCCTTTATTTTTACAACATCGTGGTCAGCTAAAGTAATAAAACGACTGTCCTTTACCATACAGATAAGAAGGTCTGACTACTCGTTGCTTTTTTCGGTTGTTGTCAGCGCAATCATACCATTGAGACAAAATTGTTTATCCAAACAGCCGCTGACCGTTATTTCAAAATTTTCGGGAACCCCGTGCTTTTTTGCAACCTCAATATAATCATCTTCAAGGCGGCCATGCAACCGGAACATGCTTCCGACGGCCGTTATTTTTGTACCCAAAAGCCATGTGCGGAGCCGCACATCACGATAGAGGAGGATGATACACCATGCTTGGAGCCATTTATGCGAGATACTCGGCGGGGCCGAACCAGACAGACCAGTCCATCGAGGGCCAGGTCGCTGACTGCACAGCATACGCCAAGAGGAACGGGATCCAGATCGTCGAGGTGTACGCCGACCGGCACATTTCAGGGAAGAGCATCGCCGGCCGAAACGAGTTCCAGCGGATGCTGTACGACGCGGAACAGCACCGTTTCGAGTGCGTGATCGTCTGGAAGATCGACCGTTTCGGTCGTGACCGGCAGGATATCGCCCTCAGCAAAATGAAGTTGAAAAGGGCTGGGGTGCGTCTCCTGTACGCATAGGAGTCCGTTCCTGACGGACCGGATGGGATCATCCTGGAGAGCGTCCTGGAGGGCCTGGCTGAGTATTACTCTGCCGACCTCCGCCAGAAGATCGTCCGGGGCATGAGGGAGAATGCGAAAAAGGGCCAGTACTGCGGGGCGCCGCTGCCTACGAGAAAAAGGACCGCACTCTGATGTTCGAGTACAGTCCGATTGCTGGAAGCAATGGGGCTCGAACCCATGACCTTTCGCGTGTGAGGCGAACGCTCATCCCAGCTGAGCTATGCTTCCGTACCACTCTAGTTTAGCACGTTCTGGAAAATAGTCAAGTAGTAAATTCAAAATTTTTTTCACGGCAAGATCAAGAGTCCTCTTCCCTGCCCCGCCTCATTGTGCAGACTCCTTGTCCAGCTCCGAGGTGCAGTGCGGGCACCGTACCGCTTCCAGGGCGATCTCACTCAGACAGTAAGGGCATATTTTCGTGGTCGGCGCCTCCGGCTCCGTCTCCTCTTTTCTGCGCGTCTTCTCCTCCAGCGCATTCATACCTTTCACCATGGCAAAGATAATCGCCGCCAGGATCAGAAAATTCAGCACCACCGTAAGAAACGCACCATAATTGAACGTCGCCGCGCCTGCCGCCTGGGCCTCCGCCAGAGTTGCATAACTGCTGCCGTCCAGTGCGAGAAACCAGTTGTTAAAATCAATGCCGCCGGTCACAAGTGTCACCAGAGGCATAATGATGTCATTGGTCAGAGAGGTTATGATTTTCTGAAATGCGCCGCCGACGATCACCGCAACCGCCAAATCCATTACATTTCCCCGCATGATAAACTCTTTAAACTCGCCGATAATCCCTTTTTTCTTCTTCGCCAAATCTGTTTCCTCCTGTGCGATCAGGCAGGAATATGCTGCGTAGCAGCACTTTCTTTTCTGCCTCCTGTGCGATCGGGCAGGGAAGAACTCTTCCTCTGCCCTCTGCGCCGGACACCCGTCAGCTCCAGCTGACATATTTCACATAGATGCCCTTGCGCATAAAAAAAGATTCGCAAACGCATCCGTTCACGAATCTTTTCATCGGGATACATAATCCTCGATAGCCTGTAGGGGAATCGAACCCCTGTTTCCGCCGTGAGAGGGCGGCGTCTTAACCCCTTGACCAACAGGCCTTATTTTGTATCTGTAATGAGAGGGATAATCGAGGCGACAAGATTCGAACTTGCGGCCTCCGCGTCCCGAACACGGCGCTCTACCAAACTGAGCCACGCCTCGATACCTCCGTAA
>CATJIW010000242.1 GCA_949740745.1 uncultured Lachnospiraceae bacterium
AGAGAAATTTGGTCTGACAGAAGAAACTGCAGAAACTTACTTGAAAGAAATAAGTTAAATATTTCAGACAGAGCATTTTGGGTGTTCTGCCTGAAATAATATTACGAGATTTTTCGCACTTAGGTATGATATGGAGGGCCATATCATAAGTAAACTATTACTGCAGCCGGATGATTCTGAAGAAAATCCAGGAAAAGTTTCATTTGGCGGAAGAAACGGCTAAAATCTATTTGTAAGTATAACAGGCAGAGCATATCAAAATGTTCTGCCTTATCTGTATTTCATAGTTTTTGGAAAGATAATCGTATCATCAATAAGGGGGGAGGCTGCGGCCTGTTTATTTTCGGGCCGGCATCTGAAATTCTGTAAGCGCCTTGTTTAAGTAGTCATTAAAGGGCTTCATAATCCGGAAAAGCTTTGCGGCTTTTTCAGAAAACATTTCTGCATCTTCTAATTCGTCATCGTTGAACGGATATTCCAGGTACCAGCTCTTGAATTTCAGGTAGTCCGCCTGAGGATGCTCTTTATCGTATCCTGTCGGAACGTTCTTCAGTGCGGTGCCCCGTACCGTGAAATAGGTTTCGAAGGCGGGCTCATGTATAATTTTTTCCCATTCGCCGCCGTTTTGGGCAATATAGTTCCGTACCATGGAGGTGGCGTCTTTAAACATGTCTGCAAATAAGCCGCCTCCGAGAAAGGACTGGCCGCCGGGCTTTATCATAAGATAATATCCGACAGGAACCGGAAGCTTGCCTCTGGAGGAAATATGGGCGCGGAAAGCAGGGTTGTAAGGCGATTTGTCATGGCTGAAACGGGTGTCTCTTACAAGCTTAAAGGTAAGCTCCTTCGGATTGGCATGTAAAATGCTGCTGTCAAATTTTCCGATTTCCAGAATCAATGCCTGCAATAATTTCTCAAATTCAGTGTTTGCTTTCTTGAAGTCGTCTTTATTGGCATGATACCATTCACGGTTATTGTTCAGGCTCAATGCCGACAGATAATCAATTATGAGCTGTGTGTTCATCATGTGTCCTCTCCTTTATGAGTTCTGGATCGTGGAAAGCTGTGCGGAGTTTAAAAACTCCCGGATCAGATGTCTGGTACGTTCAGGAGACCGGTAGGGCCTGCAGAAGGAAAAATCCTGTGAGAAACCGTCAATTTCTTCCATGGCATTTTTTACCTCCAGCATGGTGGAAAGGGAAATCTGGGCGGCAGTTGTATAATCCAGCTGCAGCGGGTTGATCCGATGGTTTTGGATTGCGTAATTCACCCGGTTTCTGCATTTGCAGCTGCCGCCGCCGTATTCACCGCAGTAATGTCCGAGAAAGTCCGCCATTTTTTGGCGTATTCGGGAAAGCCGTTTGCGGTAGGGCTCCGGGGTCATTTCCAAAATATCCCCCGCAAGGGCGCTGTCAAGCTTAAACATGGTACCCAAGATGAAAATGCATCTGCTTTCCGCATCCAGGCACTGCAGCATCACGTTGGTACAGGACATTTTCAGCTCTTCTGCCAGAAGCTCCTTTTCCACATTCTGCGTTAAATCCGGGATGTCCTGTATGCTTCCGTTTTCTATGTCGTCGCCGTAATATTCAAAACTCAGCGGACGACGGGCGAACATGTGCTTTTTATAATTTTTCAGATGATTTACTGCAATGCGGAATACCCATGTGGTGAAGGAGCTGTCCCCTCGGAAAGAGGACAGGTGCGTAATCATTTTCAGCAGGATATCCTGGGCAGCGTCCTCTGCGTCTGCAAATGTGCCGAGCATCCGCAGGGATAAATTGAATACCGTATCCTGCACCTCTGCGATAAGGGCTTCCAGGGCTTTTTTATCCCCTGCCGTGGCCTGGCTTACGAGAGCCTGTAATTCTTCCTTGGTTTTTTTATTCATAAATTTACCTCCTGCTTAATTAGACAATGCGTCTCTGTCTCTGTGACAGAAAATAATAATTTTTATTTTGCCGCGAAGGGGCTTTTACATTTCTGTATTACAGTATAGGCGCCGGGGCCAAGGGATGCAAGCATGATCTGCGTAATCCAAGGAGTCAAATAAAAAGTTATGATGGCCCGCCGGTACGGGATATGATAAAATAGAGGCAGGCAATTGCGAAAGGTGAAATTGTGGGAACATTCTGGCAATATGTCCGTTCAAAGCCTGCTGCGCCAGGCGTTCCGGCAAGCCCAGGACCGCAGAAGGCACTCGGGAAAGAGTCCCTCCTGCCTTCCCTGGTCTTGCTTCCACGGCGCAGAGGGCTTTTCCCGGAAATATTGCCGGAATATTTGATTAATTTTTGAGCTGCGCAATTGCCTGGAGCTTTCTTATAAGCAGGTGTTTGCAAAACTGAAAATTGTCGGAACATTCCGGCGGTATGTCCGTTCAAAGCCTGCTGCGCCAGGCGTTCCGGCAAGCCCAGAATCACAGAAGGCACTCGGGAAAGAGTTCCTCCTGCCTTCCCTGGTCTTGCTTCCACGGCGCAGAGGGCTTTTCCCGGAAATATTGCCGGAATATTTGATTAATTTTTGAGCTGCGCAATTGCCTGTAAAACAGAGGCGGGAAAAGGAGGGAGACAGATTATGGATCCGGAGAAGAAGAAAAGGCCGCTGGCCCCGATTTTTGCGGAGGAAGCGGATTTTATTCCGGGGGACGAAGCGTTTCTTCGAAGCTGTCAGGAGGAAGAGGAGCGGGTTCGGACAAGAGTGTTTGCGGGAGTTGTCTGTGAAGGAGAGGATTTTTCTCATATGAGGTTTTCCGGCGTGAAATTCAGAAACTGTCATTTCTGGAGCTGTTCCTTTGCTCATGGTGAATTTACAGACGTCCTTTTCGAGCGCTGCGATTTTTCCGGCTGTGATTTTGACGGAGGATATATGGAGCGGATCGTTTTTGACTCCTGCAAGGGAGTGGGGGCGAAGCTTACCGGAACGGTTCTCAAACACCTTTCTTTGGAGGAATGCCATTTTGACGATGCGAATTTTGATTCGTCCCGTCTGGAGCATGTACAGATTGTACGGACGAGACTCAATAACGGCAATCTGACGGCCTGCAGATGCAGGCAGGTGTCCTTTAGCGGGGCAGGTCTTAAAAATACCAGCTTTTTTAAGACTTCCATGCGGGGAATGGACCTTTCGGACAGTGAGATCGGGGGCCTTACGGTATCCGACGATAACCGGGAGCTTTCCGGCGTGATTGTGGACCTTTATCAGGCGGCGGAGCTGGCGAAAAAGCTGGGAATTATCATTAAGGATGCGTAGGCGCCAGGTGTTCCGGAAAGCCCGGAGCCGCAGAAGCCTCTCGGGAAAGAATCCCTCCTGCCTTCCCTGGCTTTGCTTCCACGGCGCAAAGGGCTTTTTCTGGAAATATTGCCAGAATATTCAGTGAATTTCTGAGCCTCGCAAACACATATCTTTTTCCTTCGGATAAGTGCCAGCCTTATTTCTTTACATGCCAGATTCGGTAACAAAAAATGAAATATCCGGATTTGGAGCCGAAAAGCAGGCTGCAGGGACAGCCCTTCATAAAAGCGGTGCGGAAGCCGTCCGTATCCAGGAGGCAGTCCGGGTTCAGAGCGTGTGTGGCGTATCCGTGGAAAAACTGTCCCATGTGCGCAAAGAGAGGTTCAAAGACCTTAAGAAGAACCTCGTCTGCCGGCCGTTCGTCAGACGGCGGAGGAAGCTTTCGCTTTCCGTAGATCTTTTCGAGTCCCCGGTGAAGCAGGGGCTTTTCCACGCCCAGAAGAAGCCGGAGCCGGAGTCCGTCTTCAATGTCATAGCTCTGCTGGCAGTAGAAGGCGTTTCCGATGCTCCGCCCTTTGTAATCCGGGTTGACCAGCCTTGCCTCTGCCTGGAACACGTCCTGTACGGCCTGGATGACGGCCCTGGATATGAGGCCGGTCTGGCCGGAGCAGTGGCTGCTCTTTTTAACCGCCGTTTTTTTTACGATGGCCTGATCCTCCTTCATGATATGCTCGGCCAGCCAGTTCTGCATGGTGTCCGTCAGATGCCGGACGGCCGACGGAGAAAAATCAGACTGCTCCAGTTCTTTCTTTAATGAAACCAGGGTTTCGTCCCTGAAATAATCATGGATCTGCTTGTGGTGCGCATATCCGTCATACCGGATGGAGCGCATGTATTCCTCTTCCTCCGTAAAATGCGCCATGGAGTAGGCTTCCAGATATTTGAGAAGCTCTTTGCAGGTATGCCGGGTCCCGGACGCATCATCGGAAAGATCGATCATCTTGTGCAGGATTCGAAAAAGTCTGGCGTGCGCCTTGTCGATGATGTCCACGCCGATATTGAATGATTCATCCCATGCGACCTTTTTCATAAAGGTCTCCTTTCCTGATTTTTGTTGGCATTCCTCCTTTTTATTATATTAATCGTTTTTCTTTTTGTTTATTTTCGCCGAAAAAATCAGTTACTTTCTGACCCTCCAGGTACGGTAGCAGAAGATGAAATATCCGGACTTGGAGCCGAAGAGCAGACGGCAGGGGTAGCCCTTCATAAAATCCGTGCGGAATTCGTCCGTGTCCATCAGACTGTCCTTATCCAGCTCCTGTTCTGATTCGGCCTGGAAAAATTTTCCCATAGGTTCGAAAAACTGTCCGAAGACCTGCAGAAGGAACTCGTTTGCCGGCCGGGCGCCAGACAGGGCCGCCGCCTTCCGTTTGCCGTAGAGCTTTTCCAGTCCCCTTTGCAGCAGGGGCTCTTCGATTCCCAGAAGAAGGCGCAGCCGGATCCCGCCTTCGATGTCGTAGCATTGGCGGCAGTAGAAGGCGTTTCCGATATGCTCTCCCTTGTAATCGGCGCTGATCAGCTTCATTTCCGTCTGGAACACGTCCTGGGCGGCCCGATTCACGGCCCTGGAAATCAGGGCGGCCTGAGAAGAAAAGTCGTAGCCCGCCCCGACATCCTTCTTTACGATGGCCTGATCGGCTTTCATGATATGCTCGGCCAGCCAGCTCTGCATGGTACCGGCCAGGCGCTGGATAGAGGCTTGGGAAAAACGGGATAACTCCAGATCCTTTTTGAGGGAGATCAGAGTTTTATCCCTGAAATTGTCGTGACTCCGTTTGTGCTGGGCATATCCGCCGTACCGGATGGAACGCATGTATGCTTCTTCCTCCGCAAAATGTGCCATAGAGTAGGTTTCCAGATATTTGAGCATTTCCTTGCAGGTGTGCTGCGTGACTGCAGGATCATTGGAAAGATCAATCAGCTTATGTATGATCCGAAAGAGCTTGGCATGCGCCCTGTCTATGACATCCACGCCGATATTGAATTTCTCATCCCATGCGATCTTTTCCATAAAAAATCGTCCCTCCCGTTTTTTATTAATTTTCTGCTTTTAATTATAGTGGCCTTTTTTCGTTTTGTCTACTTTTTGTCAAAAACCGTAAGCGCTTTTGCGTTCCTGAAAAAATGTGATATAATGGAGGCGTCTGCCGGCGGAAACAGCCGGAAAATGACAGGAAGGGATGAGATTTTGAATATACAGGAGCTTAAGATGCAGGATCTGGACATCAGGGAGTTAAAGCTCAGGCAGCTTGACATCCAGGGGCTTAAGGAAAAAAGCAGGCAGATGGAGTTAGGCATTGAAATGGAGGAAAAGGTCCGCACGTTTTCCAATATCATGATGATGTATGACTGTGCGATCCGGGAGGTGAAGACCAAGCTGGAAGTGTTAGACAGCGAGTTTTCCGTCCGTTATAACCGGAATCCCATTTCGTCCATCCGGTCCAGAATCAAGAAACCGGCCAGTATTTACAATAAAATGAAAAAATACGGGCTGGAGATCAATGAGGAAAACGTGCTGACAGGTCTCAATGACATTGCCGGAGTCCGGGTGATCTGTTCCTTTATCGACGATATTTATATGGTAGGATCGCTTCTTGCCACCCAGGATGATATTAAGGTGCTTAAGGTGAAGGATTATATTAAGAATCCAAAGCCCAACGGGTATCGGAGCTATCATATGATCGTGGAGGTCCCCGTGTTCTTTTCCAGAGGGAAGACGCCCATGCACGTGGAGGTTCAGATCCGGACCATTGCCATGGATTTCTGGGCCAGCCTGGAGCATCAGCTCCGTTACAAAAAGAACATGGAGAATGCGGAGGGCCACGAAGAGATCAGCGAACGGCTTCTTTCCTGTGCGGAGACCATTGCCGAGACGGACCGGCAGATGCAGGAGATCAAGCGGATGATCGGCGAATTCAAGGATCTGTCATAAGAAGCCCTGAACAATTGGAAAGCTGCCCTTTCATCACAAGCTTTGCAGCTGTCTTATAAAAATCCCCGGGCAATTGCGAAACTCAAAGGCTCAATGAATATTCAGGCAATATTTCCGGGAAAAGCCCTCTGCGCCGTGAAGGCAGGACCAGAGAAGGCAGGAGGGACTCTTTCCCGAGTGGCTTCTGCGGTTCTGTGCCTGCCGGAACGATTGTCGCAGCAGGCTTTGAACGGACATACTGCCGGAATATTCTGACAATTTTCAGTTTTGCAAGCACCTGCTTATAAAAAGGCTCCGTGCAATTGCGAAACTCAAAGACTCAATGAATATTCAGGCAATATTTCCGGG
>CATJIW010000243.1 GCA_949740745.1 uncultured Lachnospiraceae bacterium
AGGCCAGCCGGAATTTTGCCAACAAGGTCTGGAATGCCTCCCGGTTTATTCTGATGAACATGTCCAGGGCTTCCGTCCATGAGGTGAGCATGGACAGTCTGACCGGCGCCGACAAATGGATTATTTCCAAGGTCAATACCCTGACGAAGGACGTGACGGAGAATCTGGACAAGTACGAGCTGGGAATCGCCCTCCAGAAGGTTTATGATTTTATCTGGGAGGAGTTCTGCGACTGGTATATTGAGATGGTGAAGCCCCGCCTGTATAACGACGAGGATGAGACGAAGGCGTCGGCCCTCTGGACTCTTAAGACGGTGCTGATCCAGTCCCTGAAGCTTCTGCACCCTTATATGCCTTTCATTACGGAGGAGATTTTCTGCAACCTTCAGGAGGAGGAAGAGTCCATTATGATTTCTTCCTGGCCGGAGTACCGTGCGGAGTGGGAGTTTGCGGCGGATGAGACGGCGGTGGAGACCATTAAGGAGGCTGTCCGGGCTATCCGGGGCGTCCGCACCTCCATGAATGTGCCGCCCGGCAGGAAGGCCGGCGTGTTCGTGGTTTCCGGGGATGCGGCCGTCCGGGAGATTTTTGAAAACGGAAGGGTGTTTTTTGCGACGCTCGCCTCTGCCGGCGAGGTGACGGTGCAGGCGGATAAGGCGGGAATCCCGGAGGACGCCGTTTCCGCAGTGACGGCGAAGGCCGTGGTTTACATGCCTCTGGAGGAGCTGGTGGATACGGCGAAGGAGATTGAACGGCTCAAAAAGGAGGAGGAACGGTTAAATAAGGAGCTGGCCCGTTCCAGGGGAATGCTGGACAATGAGAAGTTCGTCAGCCGCGCGCCGGAAGCCAAGATCCGGGCGGAACGGGAGAAGCTGGAAAAATATGAGCAGATGATGGCCCAGGTAAAGGAGCGTCTGGCGCAGCTTGAGAAATAGAAGCGTTATTCCGCAGGGGCTTCATGGGCGTAAGAGGGAAGCAGGGCCATAAACTGCTTTCCGGCCAGTGAAATGGGATGAGAGCTGTCGTTCACCACGCAGATGCGGCGGGGCGGCAGTTCTTTTTTCAGGAGAAAGCTGTGGAGGGTCATTTCGCTGGCGCCGATCCGCAAAGTCCCGGCAGACATAGCTTTTACCGCTTCCGGAGTGAGAAGGACGCCGTTTTTGTTTCGGACGAAGAGCGCAAATCCCAGGGCTTCTTCCAGCCCCCGGACGTAATGGCTGACGGTGGGCTGGGGCAGGAACAGGGCTTTTGCGGCGGCAGTAATGCTTTTGTATTCGGCGACATAATAAAAGACTTTGTAGTGTTTCTGGTGAAACGAGGTGTCTGAGATGATGAAGGATTTGACGGAGGGGAAGCCGTCGTCGGTGCTCTGGCGGTTTTCGATCCCCATGTTTGTGAGTGTGATTTTCCAGCAGCTTTATAATATTGCGGACAGCGCCATTGCCGGGAAATTTGCCGGGGAATCGGCCCTGGCGGCAGTGGGCGCCTCCTATCCCGTTACCATGATCTTCATGGCGGCAGCGGTGGGGAGCAGCATCGGCTGTTCGGTGGTGATCTCACAGCTTTTCGGCGCAAAGCGGTATGGGGAAATGAAGACGGCTGTGTCCACGACGCTGGCGGCCTCTGCTGTTTTGGCGGCGGCGCTGACGGCGGCCGGGCTTTTGGGGACGGATGGGCTTCTCTGGCTTTTAAATACGCCCGGGGACGTGTTTGCCGAGGGAGCCGTTTATCTTAAGATTTACATCGGAGGCTTTCTCTTTCTCTTCCTATATAATATATGTACAGGGGTCTTTACCTCCCTGGGGGATTCCAGGACACCGCTTTATTTTTTGATCGGTTCTTCTTTAAGCAATATTTTTCTGGACTACTGGTTCGTTACTTCCTTTGGCATGGGGGTGGCGGGAGTGGCCTGGGCCACCTTCCTGGCTCAGGGGGCAGCCTGTATCCTGGCGTTCTTTACTCTTTTGCACCGGCTGGGAAGGGTCAAAACGGAGGAAAAGCCGCCGCTGTTTTCCGGGGCGATGTTAAAGCGGGTCGGCCGGATCGCCGTGCCCAGTATTTTGCAGCAGAGCTTTATTTCTGTCGGAAATATTTTTATCCAGTGGCGGGTCAACAGCTTCGGCTCCTCTGTCATCGCCGGATATTCGGCGGCCATCAAGCTGAATACCTTCACGATCACGTCCTTTACCACTCTGGCCAACGGCCTTTCTTCCTTCACGGCCCAGAATGTGGGAGCGGGAGAGGCCGGCCGGGTGAGGGAGGGGCTTTGGGCAGGGATCCGGCTGGCGTTTCTGATCGCCGTGCCCTTTGCCGCCGCTTTTTTCTTCTTTGGGAGCACCATGATCCGTCTGTTCCTTCCGGCAAATGCCGGTGTGGGGAAAGCCCTTTCCACCGGGGCGGCATTCCTTAAGATCGTATCTCCCTTTTATTTCGTGGTATCGGTAAAGCTGATGGCGGACGGGGTCCTTCGGGGGGCCGGGGCCATGAAGCAGTTTATGGCGGCGACTTTTACGGATCTGGTGCTGCGGGTGCTTCTGGCCTTTGTCTTTTCCTCCGTTCCGGCCCTCGGGTCTTCGGGAATCTGGCTGTCCTGGCCGGTGGGCTGGACCATGGCGACGGTGGTTTCCTGTATGTTTTATAAGACGGGAAAATGGGGGCGGGAAAGGATATAAGCAGCTAATCAAGTGTCACAAGGCTGCCATGCCCGGTATTTTTTACGGATATTTTTTGCGGGATGCTTTCCTCCAGCCTGCCGACGTGAGAGATGATCCCCACCAGGCGGTTCCCTTCTGTCAGCTGATTTAACACGTCCAGGGCGGTTTCCAGCGTGCCGTCATCCAGGGAGCCGAAGCCCTCGTCAATAAACAGGGCGTTCAGGTTCCTGCCGCCGGCATGGTTCTGCACCGCATCCGAGAGGCCGAGGGCCAGGGAGAGGGACGCCAGGAAGGACTCGCCGCCGGACAGGGAGGCGGGGGGCCGCCGTTTTCCGGTGCTCATGTCCAGTACCTCGATTTCCAGGCCGGCCTTTGCGTTTTTACGGCCTGCGTCAAGCCGGTGGAGAAGCTCGTATTTGCCGCCGCTCATAACGTTTAGCCGCCGGTTTGCCATTTCCAGGATTTCCCGGAAGGCGGCGCCCATTACGTAGCGGTCGAAGCTGAGCTTCCCGCCCTCGCCGCTTGTGCCTGCGGCTAGATCCGCCCGCCGGCCGAGCCGTTTCCAGGCCGGTTCCGATTCCGCCAGCCTTTGCTTTGCGGCAAGGACCGTTTCCGTTACTGCCCGGTAATTTTCCAGCTGTTTTTCCAAACGGGCGCAGGCTTCCTCCGTCTGCTGACAGGCGTCGGCGGCCTGGCTGATCTGCTTTCTCAGGCCGGCCAGGTCCGTATGGGAAAGGCCCTTGGTCTGTTCCGTCAGTTCTTCGATCCGTTTCTGCGTGTTTTTGCGGTCATTGGCGTATTCCGTCAGAATATCCTGCTGCTCTTCCAGCCATGCTTCGACGTCCGCCCCTCCTGCCGGAAGCAGCGCGGCCGCTGCTTCTTCTGCAGTTTGGAGGCCGCTTTGCGCCAGCGCCTCCCGAAGGTCTGCCGCTGTGTCTTTTGCGCACTTTGCAAGCTCCGGGAGCTTTTCTTTTTGACCGGCCAGGCCGCCCCGTATGGAGGCCAGCTTCCGTTCTGCCGCATCTGCTTCCTTCTGCCAGCTTTCGATCTGCTCCTGCAAGGCGTTTCGTTCCTTTTCGCAGGCAAGAATCCTTTCTCTGGCGGCAGCCTTGTCTGCGTATTGCAGCCGGGTTTGAAGCCCGTCGATGACGGCCTCCAGGATCCTTGCCGTCTCTTTGTGGTTTCTGGCCGACTCCTTCCACCGGGAAATGTGCGCTCCAAGGTCCAGAAGCCTTTGCTCCACGGCCTTTTTTCGCTCTGCCAGCTCTTTGCTGCGGCGCTGTTTTTTTCCGGCTTCCTCCCAGGTGTTTTTCCGGTCGTCCCGGATCTGTACAAGCCGCGCCGCCTGTGCGGTCAGATAGCCGTCTGCGGTCAGGGCGTCCCAGTCCTTACAGTCTGTTAACAGTTCCTTTGCGTCCCGCAGGGCGCAGTCCTTCCTGTTTTTAATGGCCTCCTCTGCCTTGGCGATGGCTTCGGCCTGCCTGCTTCGCCTTTGCTCCTTTTCCTGAAAGTCCGCTTTCGCCTGTTCTACTTCGGCCTGGGCCGGCGTTCCTTCCTGGAGCGGGGAAAAGGCGTGTTCCTGTCCGGAGGAAAAGCCGGTGCGGCAGACGGGACAGACGGCGGCTCCCTGTTCCCGGAGCTCCTGTTCCAGCCGGGCCGCAAGGATTCCGGCCTGTCCCCGGATGAACGCCTGGTACAGGCCGTGATGAAGCCGTTCTGCCTCTGCGGCTTCTGCGGTCAGGGCGCAGAGCCGTTTCTGCAGCAGGGCAAGTTCCTTTTCGTCCTGGAGGATGGACTCTGCCTGCTCCCGGATTCCCGCCCTGCCGTCCAGTGCGGCCAGGTCGTTCTGTGCCTTCTGATATTCGTGTTCCAGTAAAAGGGTCTGGGCGTCGATGCCGGAGAGGGCTTCCAGCTCCAGACAGAGGGTCTTTAGTTCCTCGCTGTCCTTTGATACCTGCTTTTCTGTCTCTGCCTCCTGCTCTGCGGCTTTCTGCGCTTTGCTCCCGGCTTCTGCCAGTTCCTTCCGCTTGCCGTCCAGCTCCTCGTACAGGGGAAGGGATTTTTTAATGGTTTCGATTTCGGAATCTAAGCGGCCGAGCTCCTGTTTTTGGGGGATGACTGCGGAGAGGGCGGACCGGGCTTTTACTGCTGCCTTTTCCTGTGCCAAAAGGGCCTCTTCCAGCCGGGAGGTCTCTTCCTCTGCCTGCTGCAGGGCGCTTCTGGCAGCCTGGTCCGCTTTTTGTCTGGGAAGGACCTGGTAGAACGCTTTTTTTGCAGTTTCACAGACCATACGCCTGCGCTCCGAATCTTTAGCAAGCCTGTCAAGCTCTGCCAGGCGCTTCCGTTTTTCGGAAAGCTCATCCAAAAGCCGGTTATGTCCGGCGGCCGCCCCCTTTTGTTCTGCAAGCTCCTTTTCCCGGCGGCGGCATTGGTCCCGCTCTGCCTGCATGTTTTCCAGCCTCTGCGCTTTGGCGGCGGTCAGCGCCAGCAGGTTTTCTGTCAGTTTGGGATGCTCCGGAAGATACTTCTCCCGTTCTTCGCCTTCCAGGGGCAGAAGGAGGGTCTGCAGGGCGTCTGTGAGGGCCAGCAGGCTTGCTTCCCGGCGTTTTCCCAGCTCGTCCCGGGCGCATTTTAAAAGATTCTGATATCGGACGCAGGCGGAATTGTCAAACAGTCTTCCAAGAATTTCGTTTTTCTTGTCGCTGTCGGCCTGCAGGAATTCTTTGAACTCGCCCTGGGCCAGCATAACGATCCTGCGGAACTGCTCTGCGTTTAATCCAAGCAGCTCGGTGCAGCGGTCGGTGACCCTGGTCGCAATTTCGGTGGGAGCCCGGTCCGGCTCCTGCAGGAGGGCCTGGATCACGGCATCTCCGAACTGGCCGGCGGAGCCTCGTTTTCTGCGGTAATGGATGGTGCGCCGGACCGTGTATTCTTTGTCCCTCTGGCGGAACTTTAAGAGGACCTCCGTGTCGACGGATTTGTCCGCAAAATCGCAGTGCATCATGTCCGGCGTCCGGTCCGGTCCGCTGGCCGTGCCGTAGAGGGCGAACATGATGGCATCGAAGATTGTCGTTTTTCCGGCTCCCGTATCTCCCGTGATCAGGTACAGGCCGCATGAGAACCGGTCAAAATCGATGGAGGTTTTTTCCTTATAGGAACCGAAGGCGGTCATTTCCAGAAATATCGGCTTCATTGGTCTTCCTCCTGTTTGAGTGTGAAGGTTAACAGGGCTTCGACGTCCTGCATGGCCGGCGCCTGCCTGCCGTCTGCAGGGGCTGCGTGCCGGAGCCGTTCGCCTGCAAATTGAAGGAGCGTCAGCTCCTGCGGACTTGGGGCCTGGCCGCTGCAGCGTTCGGCATAGAAGTCTGCAAACAGTTCTTCTATGGTTTTTTCCGCTGCGGCCCCGGCTTCCGGGACGGCGGAGACTTCACCGAAGGGGGCGTATTCGGAGACCAGCTCCATTAAAATGCTGTCCCGGCCCTTGAAAAGGCTTCGGAAGAAGGCGGCAATTTCCGGGGTGATCCGCCTGTCCGTCAGCACGACCCGGAGGTATTCTCCTCGGGAGGCGTTTTGCAGCTCCTTATCCCGGATTTCTTCCCAGGCTCCCCGGATTTCCCGCATGGGGTGGAGAGGCGGGATGGCCTGTACGGTTATTTGGGGATCGGCCCCCTTTGCTCCAAGCTCTACCAGGAGCGGGCCCCTGGCGGGCTGCCTGGTTTCCTCGAAATGGCAGCAGAGGGGGGAGCCGGCGTAGCGGACGGCTTTCCGGCCGATGGGATAGGAGGAATGGATATGGCCGAGGGCCACGTAATCAAATCCGTCGAAGGCGTGGAAGTCTACCTGCCCCACGCCGCCCACCATGGATTCCGAGCCGCCCCGGACGGCTTCTTTCCCGTCTGCCGTGACGTTCTGGTGGGCCACAAGGACGTTTCGTTCGGAAAAATCAATATTCTGACAGGCCAGAAGCTTCCGGACGGCCGTGTCGTAGTCGCGGATGGTTTCATCCTCCAGCGTCTGGGCGGCGAGGGCCGGAAACACGTAGGGCATCAGCCAGAAGGTGACCGGGCCGTCCTGGTCGGAGAGGGTGACGTGCGCAAGCTCTTTGGAGAGTACGCCGGAAATATGCAGGTTCTGTTTTGCCAGAAGACGGCCTCCGAAGGAAAGGCGCTGGCCGGAGTCATGATTTCCTGCGATCATCAGGATCGGGAGGCCCGCTTCCGCCAGGGACGTCAGCATGGAGTCAAGCAATGCAACGGCGTCTCCGGAGGGCGCGCTTCTGTCATAGACGTCCCCGGCAATGAGGAGGGCATCCGGCCGAAGCTCTTTTACAAGCTTCAGGAAACGGCATACCCAGGCGCTCTGGTCGCCGTTTTCCAGCAGGGAAACGCCGTGGATCGATTTTCCGAAATGAAGGTCTGCCAAATGTAGAAATTTCATGGCTGCTTCCTTTCATATTTTATTGGATGGGCAATTGCGAAACTGGAAAGGATCGGAATATTCTGGCAGTATGTCCGTACAAAGCCAGCTGCGCCAGGCGTTCCGGCAAGCCCAGAAGAGCAGAAGCCACTCGGGAAAGAATCCCTCCTGTCTTCTCTGGTCTTGCTTCCACGGCGCAGAGGTCTTTTCCCGGAAATATTGCCAGAATATTCAATGGAGTTTTGAGTTTCACAATTGCCGGTTTGCTTTTCGGTGTCATGTCCTCATTATAGCACGGGTGCGGATAAAAATTGAAGATACAAAATGTACGGGATTTGTGCTATACTTTCCGGGGAAGAAAAACTCCGGGAAAGAACGAAATGAGGATGGGAGAAACGGAATGAATGAATGCAGGTTGAATATAAAGGAAGCGGAAGATTATTTAAACGGGATTCCAAGGTTTTCCAAAAAGACTACCATGGACAATGAGCGGAGGATTCTTGCACTCCTGGGGCATCCGGAGGAGGGACAGCGGTTCGTCCACGTGGCGG
Source organism: uncultured Lachnospiraceae bacterium (assembly GCA_949740745.1). GTDB lineage: Bacteria > Bacillota > Clostridia > Lachnospirales > Lachnospiraceae > Lientehia. Next base: position 7,622 of record CATJIW010000243.1, read on the forward strand.
GGACCAACGGAAAGGGGTCGGTGTGCGCCTTTCTCGGCCGGATCCTTTTGGAGCAGGGGCATCATGTGGGAACCTTTATTTCTCCCCATCTGGTGGATATTACGGAGCGGTTCCTCATTGACGGGGAGCAGGCGTCGGAGGAGGAATTTTTGCGGGCCTTCCACCGGATATATGACCTGTGCCGGGAACGGGAGGGGGAGATTGTCCATCCCTCCTATTTTGAGTTTTTGTTTTTGATCGGAATGCTGATCTTCAGGGAGCGGCAGGTGGATGTGACGGTGCTGGAGGTGGGGCTTGGCGGACGGATGGACGCCACCAACGTGATCGAAAATCCTCTGGTCTGCGTGATCGCTTCCGTCAGCCTGGACCATACGGAGATCCTTGGGGAGACGATTCCGGAGATTGCGGGGGAGAAGGCCGGGATCATTAAGGAGGGCTGTCCCGTGGTCTATGACGACGGCGTGCCCGAGGCTTCGGCGGTGATCCGGGAAAGGGCGGCGCAGCAGAAAGCGCCGGCATGGCCGGTGAACCCTGCGGATTTCGAGATTGTCGAAAGAAGTCAGTCGGGCATCTGCTTCCGGATGAAGGCGGGGATGCTTGCAGGAGAGGAGCTTAAGCTTTCCTTTGTGGCAGATTATCAGGCCATGAATGCATCTCTGGCGGCAGCGGCGGCCGGTATCTTGCGGCAGAAGCTTTCCCTTCCCGGAACGGATGTGTTACAGCCGGGGCCGGCCTGGGCGGACGGAGTGCGCCGGGCGCTTCTTCATACCTCCTGGCCGGGACGGATGGAGCCGGTGCTTCCGGGAGTCTACATGGACGGCGCCCACAACGATGACGGGATCCGGGTGTTTCTTGAAGCAGTCACGAGGATTCCCTGCTCAGGAAGGAAATACCTGCTGTTTTCGGCGGTGGCGGAGAAGGACTATGAGACCATGATCGACGAAATCTGCCGCCAGGCGGATTTTGACGGCTTTATTTTAACGGAGCTTGACAGCTACCGGGCTCTGCCCCTTGCCGATATCCGGGGGGCGTTTGAACGGAAGGGCGGGAAGCCGCTCTGGTGCTTTGACCGGATCGAAGCGGCTTTTTCTTTTGCAAGGGAGAAAAAGGGACCGGATGATCTGCTGTTTATTGCGGGCTCCCTTTATCTGGCGGGAAGCGTCAAGGAGCTTCTGAGGAGCTGCCGTATGCAGTAAACGCCAGGCGGATTTTTCGGGTGCAGGGCCGGGCCGGATGGCCCGCACGGATGGAAGCCGGTCCGATGACGGAGGAATGAAGGCTTTTGGCAGCAGGGCATGGATTCACGGGAGAAGGATGACAGTTTTTGTCGTCCTTTTTTCATTGTAAAATATGGGAAATTGTAGTAGAATACCCTAAGCCGGCATGAAAGACGCTTCGGCGGCATATATTGAAAATTTAAGAAATTTTTTGGGTGTGCGGACAGGCTTTTTATGATATACTAGGGGATACGCAAAGAAAGTACCATTAGGGGCAACGGTTTGTTTTGAGAGGATGAGGCAGAATGTTGAATTTCGAAGAAGAGCTGGCGAAGTTTAAGCCCAGCCGGGACATTGATCAGGTGGAGGATACCATTGTGAACCGGGATATCACTGACGTGACGGACATCATGGTGGAATTTTTAAAGGAACAGCTTGATCAGGACGGCAGAGAGTAGGAAGAACGTATATGGAATGTTTATATTGCCATCATCCGATGGGTGAACGGAAATACTGCCAGGTCTGCGGGCGGGACGTGTCGCTGTACCGGAAGATCGTGCGGACGTCCAATACCTATTATAATGTAGGGCTGGAGAAAGCGGGGGTCCGTGACCTTAGCGGCGCTGCCGTGTATCTGAAAAAGAGTCTTGACCTGTATAAAAAGAATACGGATGCGAGGAATCTTCTGGGACTTGTGTATTATGAGCTGGGCGAGACAGTGGATGCGCTGGCCGAGTGGGTGATCAGCAAAAACCTTCAGCCGGAGGACAATCTGGCCACTGAATATTTAAAGCAGCTTCAGTCCAGGCAGTCCAGGCTGAATCAGATGAACCAGACCCTCAGAAAGTTCAATCAGGCCCTTTATTATGCCCGCCATGACAGTCAGGACCTGGCCCTTCTCCAGGCGAAGAAGGTGATCAATATGAATCCCCGGTTTGTCAAGGCATATCAGCTTTTGGGGCTTTTGTACCTGAAAAAGGAAGAGTACGCCAAGGCGGAGAAAACGCTGAAAACGGCGTTGACCATTGACGTGGGAAATACGGCGGCCCTTGCCTATCTGAACCATATCCAGAGTATTGCAAAGGAGAAACGGGCGGCGGTCCGGGAGCGGCCCCGCAGACAGGCCAGGGAGCTTACCGAGGCGGAGATGCAGGAAAATGCGGCAAAGGACGAGGCCATTGTTCCCACCTACCGGGAGGGGAACGGGAACTGGACCGCTATCCTTCTTTTGACGATCGGGATCCTTATGGGGGCTTTAAGCTGCTATTTCCTTCTGCTTCCGGTGCAGGAGCGGGAGCTGAGGGCAGACTTCAACGTGGATGCGCTTTCTTATAATGAAAAGATCGCTGAGCGGGATACGAATATTACCGGCCTTAAGGAGCAGATCCGGGAGCTTGAGGACGAGAAGGCGAAGCTCAATAATGAACTGGCGGCCTATACCGGGGAAGGCGGCATTATCAATGAGTATAACAAACTGATCGACGTGCTGACCCTGAAGGCGGACGGGAATTATATCGGAGCGATGGACGCCATTTCTTCTGTGGATGCGTCGCTGGTGACCAATGAGAAATTCCAGAGCGTTTACGGGGCCTTAAGGGCCGAGTTTACCGACAGCGGCGTTCAGAACCTGTATGTACGGGGGAAAGGCTCCTATGACGGAAAGGACTGGGAGACGGCCAGGGCTTACTTTGCCAAATGCCTGGAGCTGCAGCCGGATTACCCGGAGGTCATCTTCTATATGGGAGTCTGCTATCAGAACCTGAACGACTGGGGAACCGCAGTCAGCTATTATAATCAGCTGATTGACAACGAGGCTTACAGCAGTACCCAGTGGGGCCAGGAGGCAAAGCGGCAGAGGGGATATTGACCGGCCTCAGACAGCGGAATATTGCGATGACAGAGTGCGGGATACATACAAAGGATAAATTTGTGTGTATCCCTTTTTTGACGTTTGAAGAGTGATTCGGATTTCCCATACGGCGAAAAAGCCATTGGGAAAACGGCAGGGCCTGCCCCGGTGAAACGGGGGTACTGCGGCGAATGGGAAACAGGCTGCTTTGGCGGCGCGCAGGCCGCCTGGCGGAGGAAATTTGTGACAGGAGGAATGGACAGATGGAAAACGGGACAAACTATAAAGTCAGAGGCACGGTGCTCTATGCGTTTATGCCGAGAGAGGTGGATCACCACAGCAGCCTTCGGATGCGGGACGGGATCACAAAAGCGAGGGTCAGCAGCCCGGTGACCAGTCTGGTATTCGACTTTTCGAAGACGGATTTCATGGACAGCGCAGGGATCGGAATGCTTCTTGGACGGTACAAAGAAATGGCGGCCGTCGGAGGAGAGGTGTTTGTCAGGAACACGTCTCCCAGAGTCAGGAGGATCCTGGAAATGTCCGGCATTTACCGGATCATCCGGGACTGGGACGGAAGGGACGAGGAAGGGAGTCGATAGGATGGGACTGGGAACAGGGTTGGAGGAGAAGGAGATGACAAAGATCAGAGAAACGGAACAGAGAACTGCTGAAAAGGAAGCCGAAAGCGTATATCTTGAATTTGAGAGCCGTTCTCATAACGAGCAGTTTGCCAGGGTAGTGGCGGGGGGGTTTGCCCCCCCGCCGGGGCCCCCC
>CATJIW010000244.1 GCA_949740745.1 uncultured Lachnospiraceae bacterium
CCCGCCGCTTTAAAAGCACGCAGCGGCCGGCCGGGGCAGGCAGGAGCTCCAGCCCGTCCCCTCTTTGCATGGGGCCGTCTCCCGCATTTTTGGAGGGTGGAAGGGCCGGCTCCCGGTAAGCATATTCCCCGTTGACCAGTATCAGGCTTCCGGCATGGACCTGCTCCGGGGACAGCTGCAGGGCCCTCATGACCGCACCGCCAGCCGGATAATTTCATCCAGTACCTGGGAGAAGGAGAAGCCGGCGGCTTTCATCATGCCCGGATAGCGGCTGTGCTCCGTGAAGCCGGGAATGGTATTGACCTCGTTGAATACGATGTCCCCCTCCGGAGTCAGGAACATGTCCACCCGGGCAAAGACGGCGCAGTCCAGGGCCCGGTAGATGCGTTTGGCCGTTTCCTTGAGCCTGGCCGCAAGCTCCCGGTCCACCCTTGCAGGCACATGGATGGCAGAGGTCTTCAGAGTGTATTTTTCCGTATAGTTAAAGAATCCTTCAGAAAGCTCGATTTCGTCCGGCTCTCCGGTGATCAGCCGTTCCGTCCCCAGAACGGCGCAGCCCACCTCGAAGCCTTCGATGTTTTCTTCCAGGATTACCCGGCTGTCATAATGAAAGGCCAGGGAGACGGCGTCGGGAAGCTCCTCCGGCCGCTCCACTCTGGTGATGCCGCAGGAGGAGCCGGAACGGACCGGTTTCACATAGAGAGGAAATCCGATTTCCAGGGCGAAGGACAGCGCCTGGGAAATGGGATCGGGAGAGTTTAGCTGCAGGGATCTGGGAACCCGGACGCCTGCCAGGGCCGCCAGCCGGTGGGCCCGGTCCTTGTCCATGCAGAGGGCAGAGGAGAGTGTGCCGCAGCCGGCCAGAGGAATGCCGAAAAGCTCCAGGAGCCCCTGCAGGGTGCCGTCCTCTCCGTTTTTGCCGTGAATGACAGGAAACGCCAGATCGACGGGGACGGATTCGGGGGCCTTATCCGGATCCGGGAAGAGGAGCAGCCTGTGGTCGATGCGCTCCGGGGAGAGGAGAGCGGGAACGGCGTCCTTTTCATTGGCCCAGGTGTTGTCCCGGATCTTTTTGATGTCGCCCTGAAAGAAGAGCCACCGTCCGTCTGCGGTGATCCCAAGGGGCAGGGGGCGGTATTTTGCCCTGTCCAGGTGTTCGAGGATTGCACTGGCCGATTCCAGGGAAACCTCGTATTCTGAAGAGCAGCCGCCGAAAATAACAAGAACATTTAATTTACGCATACAGTCGTCCATCCTTTCCGAAGCAGAATATGACAGGAAATTGCCAGGCTCAAAATGATAAAGCAGATTCTGACAATCCCAAAACAAAAAGCACCGTGCTCTGTCTGCTGACACTCTGATTCTATCAGAACACGGTGCATGAGGTTTGCGGTTTTCCTTGGAAAGGACTGACGGTTTTCTCACGGATCTATGAAGTTTTTCTTAAGGACAGGGGGAGGAGGACCGTAAAACGGATGGTCTCGTCGGCGCTTTCTGCCCGGATGGCGCCGCCGAACCGTTCCGTCAGCTCCTTTGCGATGGCAAGTCCCAGACCGGCGCCGCCGGTGGAGGAGGAGCGGGAAGAATCCAGACGGAAAAACTGGTCGAAGATGCGGCCCAGCTTTTCCGGCGGGATGGTCCGCCCCCGGTTTTCCACGCAGATTTGTGCATATTCCCGGACGGGCGTCAGGGACAGGCGGATAGGGCTTTTCTGGCAGCTGTAATTGATGGCGTTGCGGATCAGGTTGTCAAAGACCCGTTCCAGCTTGCCGCCGTCACAGAACACATAGACGTCCGGGGCGACGGAGAGCTCCCAGGTCAGCTCCTTTTCCTTAAGGATCGGGGAAAATTCACTGGCAAGCTGCTCCAGCATGCGGCTCAGATGAATCTGCTCCGGCTCCAGGGTAATGGAAGTCAGGCTGAAACGGGTAATGTCGAAAAACTCGTTAACAAGATCCTCCAGCCGCTGCGCCTTGCCGAGGGCGATCCCCAGGTATTTGTCCCGGAGGCCGGCAGAAATCTGCGGCTCGTCATGAAGAAGAGTCAGATATCCGAGGACGCTGGTGAGCGGGGTTTTTAAGTCGTGGGCCAGATAGACGACCAGGTCGTTTTTCCGCTGCTCGGCCTCTTTGGCCAGCCTGGCCTGGGAGGCGGCCCTCTCCCGGACCTGGTTCAGCTCGTCCTGCAGCTCCTTTAAGGTGTCGGAAAGGACGATGGGAGCGGGCTCCGGCTCTGCCAGCCGTTCCGCCGCATGCATAAGCTCGTCCAGATACCGCACGATCCTGGAAAAGGACACAAGGGTGATTACGACCCAGCCTGAAAGGAGCGTCAGCAGAAAGAGGAGCACCAGATAGTCCTCCAGCCGTTTCAAAAGAGAGTAAAGGATGCTTTGCGGATTCCAGGTGAAAAGATTGTGCCCGGCCCAGACGATGAAAAAGGCCAGGGCGGTGAAGACGGCGGTAAAGACGGCCAGAGAAAGAAAATAACGGAGAAGAAGCCGCCTGGTCATTTTACTGTGGATCAGGCGCTCCGGCGTTCGGCTATTCAATGGTATATCCCACCCCCCAGACAGTTTTTATGAACTTCGGCCTTCTGGCCGGTTCACACAGCTTTTCCCGGAGCCTGGCGATATGGGCCATGACCGTATTGTTGCTGTCCAGGTATTTTTCTCCCCAGACGGTTTCGAAAAGCTCCTCCGAAGAGACGACGGTTCCCTGACGGCTGCAGAGCTGCCAGAGGATCTCAAATTCCAGCGGGGTCAGAGCAATTTCCTTTTGGTTCAGGACGCACCGGTGGCTGTCCCTGGAAATATAGAGCCCCCGGATGTCATATTCCGAGCCTTCCCGGACCGGGGAGCTCTTGTTATAGCGGGTGTAGCGGCGAAGCTGAGTCCGGACGCGGGCCAAAAGCTCCAGGGGATTGAAGGGCTTGGTCATATAGTCGTCGGCGCCCAGGGTCAGGCCGGTGATCTTGTCCATATCCTCCATGCGGGCAGTCAGCATAATAATAGGAAACAGATGATGCTCCCGGATGCGCTGACAGAGGGCGAAGCCGTCCATATCCGGCAGCATGACATCCAAAAGGGCAAGATCCGGCTCCTCCCTTTCCGTGAAAGCGAGGGCGGATGCAGCGTCATAGCATTTGCGGACCTGATAGCCGTCGTTGCGCAGATAAACCTCCACCAGATCGGCGATCTCCCGCTCGTCGTCAACAATTAAAATCGTTTCGTTCATAGGCGCTCCTGTTCCTCAATCATATCTTTCATTGTAGCCTGCGGCTTTTTTTTCGTCAAGCAAAAAGAAAAAAGGAAAATATTGCACAAGAACACACCGGCCCCGCTGGGGCAATTTTCACAAAAATGCAGGAAAAACGCAGAATACTCTTACAAAAAAGCGTTTAAAATGCTAAAATAAAAATAGCGTGCAAATTAATGAGCAAGAGTGAAAGAAAGGGGGCCAAAGGAATGTTCCAGATAGGCGAGATGATCGTATGTGACCATAACGGCGTATGCCGGGTGCTGGCCGTGACGGAGATGCCGGCGCTTCGAGAGGGCGTTTTGTATTATGAGCTTGAGCCTGTGTATTCAAAGGGAAGCCGGATCTATGTTCCGGTAGACACCGAAAAACTGGTGATGCGGAGAGTTTCTACGGCGGAAGAGGGGGAAGCGCTGCTGGACGAGATCCCCCAGATCGAAACCATAGGGATCGAAAACGAAAAGAAGCGGGAGGAGCAGTACCGGGAGGTGGCCAGGCGGTACGACTGCCGGGGATGGGTCCGGATCATCAAGACGGTCCACATGAGGAGAAAGAGCCGGGGGCTGGAGGGAAAGAAGATCACCTATGTAGATGAAAAATATATGAAGCTGGCGGAGGAGAACCTTTACGGGGAGATCAGCATTCCTTTAAAGATCGAGAAGGACCGGGTGGGGGAATATATCCGCAGCCGGGTCGGGAGCGGAGAAAAGTCATGAATTAACAGAAGCTTTCCTGATGATTCTGCATTTTCGCAATTGCCTGCATATAAACGTTGTGAGAGGGGGAGAATAAACAGAAATCCGGCGAAAGGCAGGCAGGCAGATGAAAGACGAGATTTTGGAGCGGGCGGCGGACGAGGAGATGCAGGTGCATACGGATCTGGCGCTGGAGGCAAGGGAATCCTGCAAGGAAGAGGGGATTCCCGGAGTGAAGATCGAGGAATCCGTTCACGGGGCCTCTCAGGTGAAGGTGACCTGGGTGGAGGTGCTCGACGAACAGGGGGAAGCGGCCATCGGGAAGCCCTGCGGGAGCTATATCACCCTGGAGGCGGAACAGATGGCCGTCCATGACGAGGGCTGCCACCGGGAGATCTCGGAAGCCCTGGCAGAATATCTCAGGAAGCTTCTGGGGGGCTTTGGCAGCCCCCGGTCGGTCCTGGTGGTGGGGCTTGGGAACCAGGAGGTGACCTCCGACTCCCTGGGGCCCCAGGTGCTCAACAACTTAAGGATCACCAGGCATCTGGAGAAGGAGGCGGAAAACGTCCGCTGCGTCAGCGGGATCGTTCCGGGAGTCATGGCCCAGACCGGCATGGAGACGGCGGAAATCATCAGGGGAATCGCAGCGGAGACCAGGCCGGAGGCGCTCCTTGTGGTGGACGCCCTGGCGGCCAGGAGCGTGAGCCGACTGGGGACGACCATCCAGCTCAGCAATACGGGGATCAGCCCCGGCTCCGGCGTGGGAAACCACAGGCACAGCCTGACCAGGGAGAGCCTGGGGATCCCGGTCATCGCCATCGGCGTGCCTACGGTGGTGGCGGCCGCCGCCATCGTCTATGATACGGTGGACGCGCTGGCCGAGCTTCTGGAAGCGGCCGGGTCGGGGAACGCCGCCGAGGCGGTGGACGGCATGAGCCTTCCGGAGCGGTACCAGATGGTGCGGGAGTTAATCGAGCCCAGATTCGGCCCCATGTACGTGACGCCGGGAAACATCGACGAGAGAGTGAAGCTGTTAAGCTATATCATTTCCGAGGGGATCAACCAGGTCCTCGCCTGAAAACCTGCTTCTAAGAGGGCGCTGCAGCGCATAGGATATAGGAGCAGGGGGAACGTCCCTGCAAAAGACAGGCGCAAGGAGGACGTGAATTGGGCATCGGCAGCAGACATGGGGGAGCATGGGGAAAAGGAACGGCAGTATTTCTGGCGGCGGCGCTGGGCTTTTTTTTCTTACAGGACGGTCCGTCCAGGCTGACGGCGCTGGCCTCCAGGCCGCCGCTCCTTTCTTTTTTGTCCCTTCATGAGCCGGATTCTCCGGGGACAAACCTTCTGAAGCAGGCCTCCGGGGTCCAGACCCTCTCTTCCTTTATGGAGGGACGGGACAAGACGCCTGTCCGGGCGGAGGAGGATCCTGCTTACCAGGCCGTATTGGCGGATGCGGGAGCCGGCCCGGGGGCGGAGCGGATTTTTGCCCGGACGGCGGAGCCGGGAGCCGGCCCAGAAGGGGCGGCAGACGCCGGACAGCCCGAGGTCGGGGAAACCGGGGCGCAGAGCCCGGCGCCCGGCGGGGAAGGAGGCCAGGGAGAAGGGGCGGTACAGGAGGCGTCCGGAGAAAACGGCGCCGCGGAGGGCTCCGTGACGGCGTCCGGCGAGCCTGCCATGGCGGCGTCCCAGGTGCGGGGGACCGTATACTCGGCCGAGCAGCTTGCGGATTTTGAGTTTGTAAGGGATACGTTTTTTTATGTGCATAAGTCCACGACGGCATATCCGGAACAGCTGGACGCTTCCGTCCTGCTGGGAAAAGACCTGACGCTGCCGGAAAGCGGCGAGCCGCAGATCCTCCTGTTCCATACCCACGGGAGCGAAGCCTTTTCCGATTCGGAGGAAGGGAACGCCGATATGACGGTGGTGGGGATCGGAAATTATCTGGCGCAGCTTTTAAGCGAGCAGTACGGGATCCAGGTGATCCATAACACGGAGGTCTTTCCTTATTCCGATTCTTATTCTCTGGCCCTTGACATGGTGGAGAAGACCCTGGCGGAGCATCCGAGCATCCAGGTCACCATCGATCTGCACCGGGATTCCGGCGGACACGAGGTGGTGGACGTGAACGGAAAGCCCACGGCCCCCATCATGTTCTTTAACGGCATGTGCCAGACGCCGGACGGCCCTCTGGAAAACGTGAGCAATCCCTATCTTCTCGACAATCTGGCCTTCAATTTTCAGATGAAGCTGAAGGCGGAGGCTTACTATCCCGGCCTTACGCTGCGCACCTTCCTGAAGGCGTACCGCTATAACCAGCACGTGCTTCCCAGGGCGACCCTGATCGAGGTTGGGACGGAAAACAATACGTTTGAGGAGGCCCGGAATGCCATGGAGCCGCTGGCCGACCTTCTGTATAAGGTATTGCGTGGAAAATAGTGCTAAATATGACTTAAATTGACATGATAAAAGGTTGAAAAAAGTCTACAATAAGTGTATACTGAATTAAAATAAAAGAAGTTTTGCAAAAGAAGAAGTTTTGGAATCTGATAAAAAAATTCAAAAAAAGTACAAAAATTATTGCTTTTTTCTTGCAATGTGGTATGCTATAGTCTATAACCTGAAAATATCGGCTGGAAGGATTGGAGAGACGGCATGAAGAAGAATAATCGGATGACAGAACGGGAACTGACAGTAATGAAGGCAATCTGGGCGATCAAGGATAATGTGACTACTTCTAAAATCGTCAAACAGCTTCAGGAATGGTACGGTGAAAAGCTGACGCCTCAGGCGATCGGCGTTTATATTGAAAAGCTGAAAAAAAAGGGCTATATCAGGATCACAAAGCCGGATAATTATTATAAAGTGTACGAACCGCTGCTTACCCAGGAGGAGTTTATGAAAGAGCAGGTCAAGTCCATTGCGAATTTCTGGGACAAGTCGACGGCCCGTTACGGAATCATGGCTTTGGGCGGCGCAGAAGAACTGACAGAGGAAGAAGCGGAGGAGCTCAGGAGAATTTTAAATGATTTTGATTAATGTTTTTATCATGATTTTGCTGACGTCCCTTACGGGGACTCTGATTTTTGGTTTTTGGAAACTGATGAGCGCCGTGCTGGAACGGTTCGGAGAGCTCCGGCTGGTTTCTTCTCTGCTGCATGCGGTACTGATATTCCATCTGCTCCCGGTGGTGTTTATGTGTCTGGTGTACTGCAGGGGAGCCTTTGAGGAGAGGGAGGCAGGAAGCTTTCTGTCGGCGACGCCTATGCTGATCCGGCTTTCGGAGCTGCTGGCCGTGGTCTGGCTGGCAGGCTTTCTGGTGGAGATCCTCCGGTACCTGTGGCAGCAGAAGATCAGAAGCGTGGAACGAAAGATCAGCGTTCCGGGAGGAGGCTGCGCCAGGGAGGCGGTCAGGAGAGTGCGAGGGCGGCTCGGCATCGCCGAGGAGATACCTGTCTATGAGCTTGCGATCTGCAAGTGCCCGTTTATCACAGGCTTTAACAGATGCCGTATTTTTATCCCGAAGAGAATTGAAGACGAAAAAGAGCTGGAAATGATCCTGGAGCACGAGTTGTTCCATTACGTGCAGAAGGATCTTTACCTGAAGCGGCTTTGTGCCTGGATTGTCCGGATCCAGTGGTTCAATCCCTGCGTGCATTTTCTGGTCCGGCAGGTGGACAGCTGGGGCGACAGCCTCTGCGATTATCATATGTGCTATCAGTCCGCCGGCCACTGGGATATGAAGGAATATTTCGATGTGGTGATCAAATATACCGAGCGGAAAGAAAGGCGCGGCTTTTACGGCGACATGCGTATGGGAAGGAGCCGGAAGGAAATCTGGAGGAGGATGGAACGGATGAAGAGACTGAAAAAGGAGAACGGGGCAAAGAAGGGGATGAAACGGGTGTCGGTGATGCTTTTGACGGTCTGTTTCGTCATGGCGTCAGCAGTCACCTCCCTGGCGGCAGGCAGGGGGATCGAGCAGTTATATGCGAGCATGTACGGTATGTCCGTGGCAAGGATTCAGGAGACGGTTGCGGAGGAGGAATTCGAGGAGTATACCAGGGCGCGGAGCGGTGACTTGGAGATCGTGGAGACCGACGAGACGGTGAACTTGGATGCCAAGGGGTTGAATACATACGAATGGGAAGTAAGAGCGGGCGTGATCTACGAGACCGGCCTCTTCTGGGCCACCAAGGGGGATGAGATCGCCGTCAGCGCAAGTCCTTCTCCCGCCAGTTCGAAGATCGGGATGGGCCTGGACCAGCCGGACGGATATCTGCGGGGGATTTCCGGGACCGGGCCGCTAGCCCATACCTTTACGGTCAGCAAGACCGGTTTCCACCGGGTCTATGTGGAGAACCTGGGAAGCTCGACCATCTCGGTAGGAGTGGTCGTGTCCAGGTAGGCTTACATACGGGGAAGGGCGGAGCGGGCCCCGGACGGACAGGCGGGGCTGCCGGCTTTTCCTCTCCCTGGCCCCGGCCCTTCAAATGGAGACGGCTCTGCAGTCTCCGGGCTTTTTAAAAATCCCGGAGACCGGCAGGGCCGTCTTTTTCTCGTATAGGAACCCCCTTCCTCTGTCGAAAGCTTCTGACAATTACTTCCAGGAAAAGCCCTCTGCGCCATGGAAAGGAGACCATGGAAAACGAAAGGGCCCGTGCCCGGCCGTTTTCTGCACTTATGGGCTCATGGGAATGTCCGGCGCGGCAGGCTTTGGACGGAATCATTGTCAGGAGCGGCCTCGCTGGTATGTTTTTGCCGTCTCTCCGGCATACTATCTTCATATTCTTATGGAAGGAGGGATGGATCATGGCAGCCGTTCATTCAAATGTGACGGAGCTTCCGGAGTCCTGCAAGTCTGCCGCCGAGCGTATGGCGGCGGAGCTTGCCAGGGAGGATGCTTACGTGAATCTGAGCGAGAGCTCTGTCGAAAAGCTCCGGGAGCTGGAGGGGAAGATCGGGAAAGAGACCGGCGAGCGGGTGGCGCTGGTGGCATACCGGCTCTGATCAGCCGGCCGGATGGTCGGTTTTTGGCCGGAGGTCCGGGTCAAAGCTGCGGTGTCGCTTAATGGTCTTTACAATGGTTTCCAGAAGCAGCGGGACGTCCAGGGGCTTGGTGAGGTGGGCGTCCATGCCGCTTTCGATGGACTTCCTCCGGTCGCTTTCGAAGGCGTTGGCGGAGAGGGCGATGATGGGGATCCGGGACAGGGCGGGATCCGGAAGGGAGCGGATGGCCATGGCGGCCTCACGCCCGTCCATTACCGGCATCTGGATGTCCATAAGGACCAGGAGATAGTCGCCCGGCGCAGAAGCCTTCAGCTTTTCCACGGCGACCCGCCCGTTCTCGGCCGGTTCGATGAGGAAGCCAAGCTCCGTTAAAAGGTCCGTTTCGATTTCCAGGTTGAGCTCGTTGTCCTCCACCAGAAGGAGGGTCCGGCCAAGGAGCTGCTCCAGGGTGACCTCATGCTCCGGGAGCGGGGAGGAGGGCTGTTTGAGGACCTGGAGGCGGAGGGTGACGGTGAAAATGCTTCCCTGGCCCACGCGGCTGGTCACGTCGATGGTCCCGCTCATCTGCCGGACGGTGTTCCGGGCGATGGTGAGGCCCAGGCCGGAGCCGTGGACGCCGCTGAAGGTGGTATTCTTTTCCCGCTCAAAGGGTTCGAAAATATGGCCCAGGAAATCCTTTCCGATGCCGATGCCGGTATCCTCCACGATAAACTGATAGACGGCGTAGTCGTTGGGCAGGCTTTCCAGCTCTGCGGCGGACAAAACGACGCGGCCGCCTCCCGGCGTGTAGGTGACGGCGTTATCCAGAAGGTACAGGAGGATCTGCCGGAGCTTTTCCTGATCACAGAGGACGTCTCCGTGGATCAGGCGCGAGGAATCCATGGAAAAGGCCACGTCCTTGTCGGAGGCCTGGGGCGCAATGCTCCGGTATGTATCCTGGAGCAGCCCGGACAGGCTGCAGGGGGTCTCGTTTAAGGGAACGTCGTTTGCCTCGTTCCAGGAGAGCTCCAGAACCTTTTCGATCAGATCCAGAAGCTGCCTGCCCGCACTTTCGATCCGGTTCAGGTAAGCGAGGGCGGTTTCGGGGGTGCGGAGGTTCTGCTTTGCCAGGCCCGCATAGCCGAAGATCGCATTGAGGGGCGTGCGCATGTCATGGGACATATTGGAGAGAAAGGCGTTTTTGGCGGTAATGGCCAGGTTCGCATTGCCGAGGGCGTCCTCCAGAATCTGGTTCTGTTCCATTTCCCGCCGGATTTCGTCGTCGATTACCCGGCAGCCCAGGACCACCTGGGAGGCGCTTTTCGTTTTTCCCACGTTCACGATGCGCAGCTGCATGTACTGCCGCCGGGAGCCGCATAAAATCTGATAATTGATGTAGTAGGTGCCGGCCTCGGACAGCTTTTGGCGGATGTAGTCAGGGGCAATGGTCCGCGCGACAATGTCCCGCTCTTCCGGGACGACCCAGGCGTCCAGATACTCCGAAATATAGGAGGAAAAGCGGCAGGAGTGGCCGGAATCCTCAAACCAGGGGCGGATCCGGCTGCTTAAACGGTAGGGAAGGATGCTGTCTGCGTTAAGATCCACGTAAAGGATGGACTCGTAGTTGGCGCTGAGCCCCTCGATGACCTCCAGGCGGCGGAGGTTTTCCTTTTTCTTTTCCGTGGCGTCTCCTAAAAATACATAAAAGATATCTCCGACGGACTCGGTCCGGACGAAATGCCCGTAATCCTCGATCCAGCGGATCTGCCCGTCCCTGGTCCGGATCCGGTATTCCACGTAATCCAGGTCATACTGGCTGGCGGCGATCTGCTCCCTGATGCTCTCCTCCACGGCCGAAAGGTCCTCCGGATGTACGATCCCCCGGAAGGAATTTCCCGTGAGCGACCGGAATTCTTCCCTGGAGCCGCACTGGAAGATACGGACCAGAGCCATGTTGGCGTAGAGGATCCGTTCCTCTTCGTCCGCCCGGTAAATGAGGAAGCCGCCGGGCATTTCGTCCATGAAGCGGATAATCTCGCAGGCCGTCCGGATTTTCCCGGAATCAAAAAGCGCGGGGAACCGGTCCGGTTCGTCAAGCGCCCGATAGACGTCGATGCCGTCCCGCTCCAGGACTTCAAGCAGGGACAGCAGGGATCCGATCAGATTGTGGCTGGTTTTCTGGTTGTTCATGCAGGTTTTCCTCCCGACAATTTTCAATTTGAGTGTATCATAAAAAGAGAAGGCTGTCATTATTCCGGAAGGGTTTTTATCAGAAAGTTTCCGTTATTTTCTGCGGCTCAGATCGTAAAATACGGAAATCCGGCTTGAATAACCGGTGCAATTATGGTAAATTGATAATGTGTTTACAGGAGTTCGTAAGCGCTTTCCTGCTTACAAAGTTATTACGAGGAGTTATGTTGATGATTCAGAAGCCCAAAAAACTTTTAGTGACCAGCTTTATCTGTTTGATTATTTTGTGTATCATGGTTTTTTCCTGGACGGCCTTTACCATGTCCAGGCGGAGTGAAGCTTCGATCAGCGAGATCGGGGCCATTTATATGGGGGAGATGAACCGGCAGCTTCAGCAGAAATTCACGGCTATCATTGACCTGAGACTGTCTCAGGTCAATGGCATCACGGAGCGGACAAGCCCGGAGGAGACGGCGTTCGGTCCGGAGATGCGGGAGGAGATGGCCTTAAGCGCCAGCGTCCGGGAGTTTACCTATCTGGCTCTTTATTCAGGGGACGGGACCTGCGACGTGATCTGCGGCGATTCGGTGGAGATCATCGACCAGGAGAGGTTTTTGGCTGTGCTGGAGAAGGGCGAAAACATGGTGACCAGCGGCACCGGCCCGGACGGGGAGCGGCTGCTCATCATGGGGATCAGCTGTTCCTATGACATGGCGGAAACGGGAAAGACCGGCACGGCCCTGGTGGCCGGGCTTCCTATGACATATCTTCAGAACGCCCTGGTGCTGGACGATGAAAATTCCCTGATGTATACCCATATCATCCATGCGGACGGAAGCTATGTGATCCGTACCGGGGACGCCTACCGGGACAGCTATTTTGACCGGATGCGGGAGCAGTACGACCAGGAAAACGGAAAAAGCGGCGAGCAATACGTAGATGAGCTGGAGGCGGCCATCGCCGGGCAGGAGGAATATTCGGCTCTGGTTATGATGGAGGGGGTACATAACCATATTTACTGCAGCCCCCTGCCTTTTTCGGACTGGTATCTGGTGAGCGTCATGCCCTTCGGAACGCTGGACGATGCGGTCAACAGCCTGGGGGACCAGCGGGTTACTACGATGACCGGCGCCTGTGCCGTCATCATGATTGCGATCATTACCATCTTCATTTTGTATTACCGGGTGTCCCAGAGACAGATGAAGGAGATGAACGAGGCCAAGGCGGAGGCGGTCCGGGCCAATCGGGCCAAGAGCGAGTTCCTCTCCAATATGAGCCATGACATCCGCACGCCCATGAACGGCATCGTGGGAATGGCGGCCATTGCCACCACCAATATTGACGACAAATTCCGGGTTCAGGACTGCCTGCGGAAGATCACCCTTTCCAGCAAGCATCTTCTGGGGCTCATTAACGACGTGCTCGACATGTCCAAGATCGAGAGCGGGAACTTAAGCCTGAATATCAATCAGATCTCTCTGCGGGAGACCATGGACAACATCGTGAACATTGTCCAGCCGCAAATCAAGGCCAGGAACCAGCACTTTGACATTTTCATCCAGAGGATCGAGACGGAGGAGGTGCACTGTGACAGCATCCGGCTGAATCAGATCCTGATCAACCTGCTTTCCAATGCGATTAAGTTCACGCCGGAGCACGGATATATCAACGTGTTTCTGGATCAGGAGCCTTCTCCCAGGGGAGACGCTTACGTGCGGTGTCATTTCCGGGTGAGGGATACCGGCATCGGCATGGAGCGGGAATTCCAGGAGCGTATTTTTGACACCTTTTCCAGGGCGAAAAATTCCAATGTGGACAAGATTGAGGGGACGGGCCTTGGCATGGCCATCACCAAGTCCATCGTGGACGTGATGGACGGAAGCATCGAGCTTGCCAGCGAGCCCGGGAAGGGCAGCGAGTTCCATATCACTCTGGACATGGAGCGGGCGGAGGTCCGGGAAGAGGACATGCTCCTGCCTTCCTGGAAGATGCTGGTGGTGGACAACAACGAGGATCTGTGCCTCAGCGCAGTCGCCACGCTGAAGGATATCGGCATTGAGGCGGAGTGGGCCACCGACGGGGAGACGGCCGTGGAGATGGTGAAAGCCCATCATATGAAGGGAGACGATTACGAGATCGCCCTTCTGGACTGGAAGATGCCCGGCATGGACGGCCTTGCGACCCTCCGGGAGATCCGCCGGTATCTGGGCGAGGCCACGCCCATCCTGATCATATCGGCTTACGACTGGAGCGATATCGAGGACGAGGCCAAGGAGGCGGGCGCTCAGGGCTTTATTTCCAAGCCGCTGTTTAAGTCCAATCTGTATCTGGGGCTGCGCCATTTTGCCTGCGGGGAGGAGCCGGAGGAAGAGAAGCCGGAGGAACGGAAAGCGGAATTTGTCGGAAAGCGGATTCTTCTGTCGGAGGATAACGACCTGAACTGGGAAATTGCCGAAGACATTCTGACGGAGGCCGGCTTTGAGGTGGAGCGGGCGGAGAACGGAAAAATCTGCGTGGAGACCTTTGAAAAGTCCGCCCCCGGCTATTATGACATTATCCTGATGGACATCCGCATGCCGGTGATGAACGGCTATGAGGCCGCTCAGGGAATCCGGGCTCTGACCCGGCCGGATAAGGACCTTCCGATCATTGCCATGACGGCAGACGCATTTTCCGACGACATCAAGCATTGCCTGGAATGCGGCATGAACGAGCATGTGGCCAAGCCTATTGACGTGGACAGGCTGACGCAGATTCTTAAGAAGTATCTGGGGTAATGCAGGTGTTTTTAATTTGACGGCCGGTGGAACTGGCAGTATGTCCGTTCAAAGCCTGCTGCGCCAAACGCTCCGGCAAGCCCGGAACCGCAGAAGCCATTCGGGATTCGTCCCTCCTGTCTTCTCTGGTCTTGCCTTCACGGCGCAGAGGGCTTTTCCC
>CATJIW010000245.1 GCA_949740745.1 uncultured Lachnospiraceae bacterium
TACGGCATCGACCGGATGTGCATGCTGTTTACAGATTCCGCAGCCATCCGGGACGTGCTGCTGTTCCCGACAATGAAAAGCTTGGATAAGTAGAAACACTGGAAAGTGGCGGAAATAAAGGGTTTTTTAGGAATTTAATTTATGAACATATGAGGATTTACGCCCGGTTTACGCCCCAATTTTTAAGATTATGATGAAACCGATGATAGAAAGAGATTGCGAATAAGGCAGTCTCTTTTTTATGTCCTCTGAAAAATATGTGGTTTATGTAGTGTACATAGCCGTATGACCATTATAGAAGCGGTCATGTGGCTAAATTTATGTGAAAGGAGGACGCACACCATGTACCCACAGGGTATGACGGAGAAATGTAAGGTGATCGCCTTGACGAACCAGAAAGGAGGCGTCGGAAAGACCACCACGGCGGTCAACCTGGGCGTGGGCCTGGCAAGCCAGGGGAAAAAAGTATTGTTGATTGACGCCGATGCCCAAGCTAATCTCACAATGTCGTTGGGATACAGCCGCCCCGATGATTTACCTGCTACATTATCCACCATTATGCAGGACGTCATTGACGATCATCCTGGTGATATTGCAAAAACTATTCTGCATCATGAGGAAGGCGTTGATTTGTTACCAGCTAACATTGAGTTATCAGGGCTGGAAGTAAGACTGATTAATGCCATCAGCCGGGAAAGCGTGATGAAAACCTGCATTAACGAAGTAAAAAAGAATTATGATTATGTATTGATTGATTGCATGCCTTCTCTCGGAATGTTGACGATCAATGCGTTGGCGGCGGCTGACAGCGTGGTTATCCCGACACAGCCCCATTATCTTTCGGCAAAAGGTTTAGAGCTGTTGCTTCGCTCCGTGTCTAAAGTCAAACGGCAGATTAATCCCCACCTGCACATTGACGGAATCCTTATGACGATGGTAATGCCCCGCACGAACATTTCCAAAGAGATTACGGAAACGGTAAGAAGTGTTTATGGGCAGAAGATCCGGGTTTTTGACACGCAGATTCCACATTCTGTCCGGGCCGTGGAGGCTACGGCAGAGGGGAAGAGTCTCTTTGCCTATGACAAAAGTGGAAAAGTAGCGGCTGCTTATGAGCAGTTCGGGAGGGAGGTGGTGGAGATTGGCAAGAAGCAAAGGAGCCAGGATCGAGCTGACCCCATACGATGACCTTTTTGAGACGGACGAAAGCCGGGCGGAAGCGAATTTAAGCAAGGTGCGGGAAATCCCCTTGACAGAGATCGACGAGTTTCCGGATCATCCTTTCAAGGTCTTGCAGGACGAGGACATGGAACAGCTTGTTGAGAGTATTAAGCAGAGAGGCGTAATGACTCCGGCTTCTGTCCGTTTAAAAGAGGACGGACGGTATGAACTGATCAGTGGCCACAGGAGAAGGAAAGCCTGTGAACTTGCGGGTCTGGAAACTCTGAAATGCGAAGTGAAGGACTTGACCCGTGACGAGGCAATCATTGTCATGGTGGAAAGCAATCTTCAACGTTCCACAATCTTGCCCAGTGAGAAAGCCTTTGCTTATAAGATGCGGTTGGAAGCGATGAACAGGCAGGCGGGTAGACCACCAAAAGATAATGTGACACCAGTGGTGTCAGATTTTGAAATCAAACGGACAAATGAAAAACTAGGGAAAGAGGTCGGGGAGAGTCGTGAACAAATCCGCCGTTATATCCGCCTGACTGACCTTGTTCCGGAAATCCTTCAAATGGTGGACGACAAACAGATTGCCTTCCGCCCTGCGGTAGAAATCTCCTATCTTACCGAGGAACAGCAATACACGCTTTTGGAAGCCATGAGTTATAACGACGCTACGCCTTCTCTTGCACAGGCCATCAAAATGAAGAAATTCATGCAGGAAGAAAAGCTTACAGAAGAAGTTATCCATTCTATCATACAGGAGGAAAAGCCAAACCAGAAAGAGAAGCCAGTTTTTAAAGATGAACGGATCACCAGACTGATTCCGGAATCCATTCCCAGGGGGCACGAAACGGATTTCGTGGTCAAGGCACTTGCGTTTTACAACCGCCATCTGCAAAAACAGCGGGGGCAGGAACGATAGCCGCACGCCGGGGGAGAATTCCGCCTTTCCGCCGGAATAGGTGGATAGCCGTGCATTGCGGGCGGGCTCCGCCTTGTTCCAGTCAGCGGGGGCCTGTACCGGGGCCGCTTTGGCAGGGAGGTCGTGCCGCTGTTCCCCTCTCCACACCTCACCCCTTTAATACTGCCAAAACTAACCGAAAAGAGAAGATGTGTAAACCTTTAGAACAGAGGAGATTTCCACCTTTGAGGGTTTGCCCATTTTTTCGTATAATGGGGCCATAAACAAAGGAGGATGAAAATGAAAAAACAAATAGCGATGGCAGTTATGGTCTTAGTGTTTGTGGTGGCGGAAGGATGTTCCAAACGTACTGACGCTTCCGTGGGGGCAACGGAGTTTGTGGCAGAAATCCAGGAAACGGGAGGAGAAAAACAGGAGGCGGCGGAAAGCGGAACTTCGGAAGAACCGTCTTATTCAGAGTTAGAGAGAGTGGCCGAATCAGAAATTACAGAAACGGAGGCGGAAAGCGAAGAGCAAGGCGGAAGCAGAGAGAATGCTGTTTTAGAGTCTGTGGCGGCAGTCTCCACGGAGGATACAGAAGTGCCCACAAAGGAGGATTCTGAAAAAAGGATTCCAAGAGTTCCGACAGAAGTCCCGAAGAGGGCTTCGGAGACATCGGCAGCGGCGGCTCTGGGGGAAAGTGTACAGCCCCCCTCTCCGGCCGCTCAGGAGCCTTCCCCAATCGTACCGGAGACGGAGACGGTTCCTGCAAGCCAGCCGGAAAACAGGACAGAACCGGAACCAGCGGCGGAGACGATAGAGGCGGCAGAACCAGAAACAAAAACACCGCCGGAGACGGAAGCGAAAACCGCTTATGACTATCCCTTTGACATGGATTCCATCCGGTCGGACTGCATCGGAACCGGACAGGGAATGGGCCTTACCCTGGACAGTTCGCTCACGCCTGACAATGCCGCCTGGTGGAACCCGGTGACAGCATCCCAAAGCAATCAGGGGGCTGGATTGAAGCAGAGCCTTAAGTCCTATGTTTCTTTCCATACTCCGGATAATCTTGCTGGTTACGGGATGGACGGGATCACGGTTTTTAACATTTATTGCGAACCGAGAGGAAATGGCGAATATTCGGTGTATTTCCTCTTTGGCTGATAAAAGAAATCAAATAATCATTATGAGCATTTCCCTCTGTTTTTTACGGCAGAGGGTTTTTTTTATGCACAGGCCCGCACAAGGAAGTCTGCTGCTTTGCAGCATGCGGGCCGCACAGCGGGTAGGGGAAGATGAATCTTTCCTACTCGATTGGACACGGGGCGGAAAGGAAGTAGCTGCTAACGTAGCCCGCTCCGGTGCGGCGGGCAGGGACAGAAGAACCTGCCCTGCTTGATGACCCAGAATTAAGAAAGGATGAAAAATTTTATGAGAAAAAGATTGAGATCAGGCGGCAGGCGTGTTCTGGCGGCTATGCTCTGCCTGCTTATGGCAATGAACATTTTGCCCTTGTCTGCTTTTGCCTGGACAAGCGAAGAAGGGAAACGCTGCATATCCCTTGTTGGGGCTGAGCTGATCGGATCTGACGGGGAACCTTACCGGACACCGCTGGCATTGGATATCCTTTTTTATAATCCGGACGGCAGTTTTCATACCGTCTCCTGTGAGACAGAGGCCCACGTCCGGACAAGATACCTGTTAGCTGATGATTCCGGTAATTCACATTTGGTTTATTGTGTGGAGGCGGGGGTTCCATTTGGCTCTGAAAATTCCTACGTTTCTGAAAACAGCGATAACAGCTCCTATTTCCGTAACCTTCCCATATCTGCCCAGTTTGGAATTATGCTGGCATTGATATACGGATGGCAGGAAGGAAAGGCTTCACCAGTGCCGGGGACAAACGAGGACGATTATATCTACGCCACCCAGGCCCTCATATGGGAATATCAGCAGCAGATCCGGACGAGTCCGGCTGACCTGCACGATGCTAACGGCGTGGCGGGAGGCACTTACCTTGCGACCCTTACGGACAGACCGGCCAGAAAGTGTTACGACTGGATGCTGGCTCAGATGGCCAAACATTATACGGTACCCAGCTTTGCATCCCGGAATCAGGGAAAAGCAGATACCCATGTGATGAAATATAACCGCAATATGGGAATGTACAGCATTACCCTCACCGATATCAATCATACTCTCGCAGATATCCGGTTTTCGGTGGAAGGAGTTACGGTATCCAGAAATGGAAATCAGTACACGTTTATGAGTGACCATTTGATTACAGAGCCGGTAATGGTGTCGGCTCAGCGGAATGTGGCAGGAATGGACTGTCGGGAAATGTTGATCTGGGGAAGCGGCGGCAGACAGACCATAGCTTCTGGCGCTTCCGATCCAGTATTTTTTTATTTCAAAATTGCCACGGAGGCCGAGGGGATAGGGCAGATCAGGAAAACTTCTGAGGATGGCAATGTATCCGGAATCTGTTTCCATATTTCCGGAAACGGAGTGGAAGAAACGGTCACGACCAGAGCGGACGGGACGGCAGAGATCCGGCTCAGACCGGGGGATTACACGGTTACGGAAGAATCCCCCAATCGGTACGAGCCTCAAACTGCCCGGACTTTAACTGTCGTAAGCGGCCAGACCGCCACGGTGACGTTCAGTAATGTTTTGAAGCGTGGGAGCCTGAAAGTCACCAAGACTTCGGAGGACGGGCTGGCAGAGGGGATGAAGTTCCATCTGTACGGTACGTCGTTTTCAGGTCGGCCTGTAGACGAGTATGCCACGACAAACGCACAGGGAATAGCTACTTTCTCCGATGTCCTGATAAGCGGTAGCACACCTTACACTCTCGAAGAAGTGGAGACGGCTTCTCGGTATGTTGTACCTTCGTCTCAGACGGCATCGGTGGAATGGGGGAAGGTGACGGAACGGAGTTTTCACAACGTATTGAAGAAATTCCGGGTTACCGTGACGAAATCGGATGCGGAAACAGGAAAGCCCCAGGGGGAGGGTTCCCTGGCCGGGGCTGTTTATGGCCTTTACAGAGGTGAAGAGCTGGAAGACACTTACACGACGGATGAAAACGGACAGTTTACGACTGGTTATTATGTCTGCGGCAATGACTGGGGCATCCGGGAAGTCAGCCCTTCCGAAGGATACCTTCTGGACGAGACGATTTATTCCGTGGGGGCCGAACCGGAGCTTTATACCGTGGAGCAAAACAGCACGAAAAACGACGTGATGGAACAGGTCGTCAAGGGAAAAATTGCCATCATCAAGCACACGGACGACGGGGAGACACAGATCGAAACGCCCGAGGCGGGGGCGGTTTTTGAAGTATTCCTCAAATCTGCAGGAAGCTATGAGGCCGCAAAGGAGACAGAACGGGATATTCTGACCTGTGACAAGAACGGTTTTGCCCAGACGAAGAACCTGCCCTACGGCATTTACACGGTGCGCCAGATTTCCGGATGGGAGGGGCGGGAGCTGATGAAGCCATTTGTTGTGTTTGTCAGCCAGGACGGCCAGATATACCGCTACCTGATCAACAATGCAGACTTTAAGAGTTATGTGAAAATCGTGAAAACGGACGCAGAGACAGGCAGGGCCATTCCCTATGCCGGAACTGGTTTCCAAATTTACGATCCGTCCGGAAATCTTGTGACCATGACCTTCACCTATCCCGAAGTGACCACCATCGACACCTTTTATACCACGGAGGACGGCGGCCTCATTACGCCGCAGAAGCTTCCTTCCGGGAAAGGATACTCCCTTGTGGAAGTGCAGGCTCCCTATGGCTATGTGTTAAATCCGGAACCAGTTTCTTTTGATGTGGTACAGGAGGACTCCGGGGAAGAGGGCGGCGTTACGGTCATTGTCGTGGAACGCTCAAATCTGGCGCAGAAAGGGACGATCACCGTGTCCAAGTCAGGGGAAAGCTTTCATTCGGTATCGGAGAGTGACGGAATGTACCAGCCCGTCTTTGCCGTGTCGGGGCTGGAAGGAGCCGTTTACGAAATTTCCGCTGCTGAAGATATCGTTACGCCGGAGGGGACGGTTCGGGCTTCCAGGGGTGAAGTGGTGGATACCGTGATCACGGACGGCGACGGCATGGCGGAATCGAAGGAGTTATATCTGGGACGGTACGAGGTCCGGGAAACCATGGCTCCTTCCGGTTATGTGCGGGATGAGGAAGTCCGTGAAGTGGAGCTTGTGTATGCCGGACAGGAAATCGCCGTGACAGAGACGGCCATGGATTTTTACGACGAACGGCAGAAGGTGGAAGTCAGCCTGGTAAAGAGCATGGAAATCAATGGGGCTTACAGAATTGGAGAAAACGGGGAACTTTCCCATGTAACCTTCGGATTGTATGCTTCGGAAGAACTTGCGGCGGCAGACGGCAGGACGCTCCCCGCTGACGGCCTGATTGAAATTTTTTCCCTGGACGAAGTGGGCAGAGGCGTGGCAGGAACCGATCTTCCTTTTGGAAGCTATTACGTGAAAGAACTATCCACAGACGACGCATATGTGATCGGTGAGACGGAATATCCGGTTGTCTTTGCCTATGCGGGGCAGGATACCGCCGTCGTCCGTCTTTCTGTCAATGGGGGGGAGGCCATTGAGAATCAGATTCTTTATGGTTCCGTGAATGGAAGAAAATCGGACGAGGATGGGAATGATCTGGAGGGTGCCGTAATTGGAATCTTTCCGGCTGATACGGTTGAATTTACGAGAGAAACGGCAATCGACACGGACTTATCCGGAAAAGACGGCGGCTTCTCTTTCAAGCAGGTTCCTTACGGCACCTGGATTGTCCGTGAGATCGAAAGCCCGGAAGGCTTCGTGCTCTCCAAAGAGGCATTTCCTGTGACCATCGGCAGGGCAGGAGAAACCGTGGAGATTGAGCTGGCCAATGATTTCATTCGCGGAACGATCGCCGTGATCAAAGTGGACGGGGACAATCTGGACCTGCGGCTTTCCGGGGCGGTGTTCGAGGTTTATGCCGATACGAATCAGGATGGAAATTTGGATTCAGAGGATGTATTGTTGGGTGAAATGACAGAGCAGGAAAACGGCGTGTACCGGCTGGAAGGACTCCGCTGCGGGGATTACCTTGTCCGGGAAAAGGAGGCTCCCGAAGGGTTTGTGGCGGACGAAGCCGTTTACGTCGTGTCCATCACGGAAAACGGAAAGACCTGTACTGTGGAAAACCGGGAAGGGATCGGTTTTGCCAATGAGGCCAGGAAAGGCACCCTGAAAATCGTGAAAACCTCTGACGACCGAAAAGTGGCGGGCTTTTCCTTCCGGGTGACGGGAGTGAACGGTTATGACGAAACATTTCAGACCGATGAACGGGGAGAAATTCTCATAGAGGGCCTGCGGATCGGGGAATATACCGTGTCTGAGGTGGGTGACAGCGCATCCGCCGGATATGTTCTTCCGGATGATAAAGTGGCAGAGGTACAGGAGGATTCGGTGGTGATTGTTCAGATGCACAACAAGCTTCGGGATATTCCGGAGACGGGCGATGCCACAGACATTACTCCGTGGGTGGTTCTTGCGTTTCTGTCAGTGATCGGTGCCGGAATCCTGGGTATTGTTATTCTGAGTAAAAAGAAAAAGGAAGAGTAACCATCCGGAATTATGGGGGCGGGCGGTAGCATGCCGCCCGTTTTCCCGCAGCAGAAAGTTATGGGAGAATCGTATGGATAGTGAAAAACGAAGCCATCAGGGATATGAGGTAACAGAGACTTGTACGGTTGAGGGCATAGAGCTTGTAATCGGGCATAATCCGTCGGCCCCGAATCCCTATGTGTGCTGGTATTGCAAAAACGGTACGGACTATTACTGGGGATATTACACGAATGAGCTTCAAACGGCCAGGGAAAAGCTGGTTGAACGGTATCGGGAAAAATGCGGGATTTTGAGAAGCCCTTTGACCCAGGAGAAGAGAATACAGGAGTCTTATGAACGGTGAAAAAAAGAGGACGGCGATGGAAGCGGAAAATGAAAGAAGGATCGGCCCTTACAAGGTGGAACACAGCATTCACGTGGGGGAAAAGGAAGTCGTGTTTGGGATTAATGAAAACGAAAACTATCCTTTTTGCGTCTGTTACTGCACGTATGACAATATCTTTTCTGCCCCGTGGCCGGAGAAAGCAGTTGCCTCAGATAATTATCTGGAGGCCATGCAGATTTTCATGGAACGGTTGCAGGAGAAGATGGAAGCGGTGAGGGGCGAACAGGAAAAATTTTCATTTGACATGACGCCCTTTACCTTGGCGGACTGCATTCCGGATAACCGGAGCGAAAATATAACGGGAAAGGTGATTGTGATTGACCCAAAGGTCAACCGGTACGAATACCGGCATTCTGCCTGCCAGCTTGTGTTGGCAGAGGGAGGATTTGGAGCGGATGGAGGACAGCGGGGACAGGCGGTGTTTGGAATCGGGCTTGCAGATGGAAAACTGGCCGAGTGGAACCGCTGCGATATTTTGGGAGAACTCCGGCCGGAACGTACGCCGGAATGGGCGAAGGAAGCCCTTGAACACATCAAGGCACAGGAGAAGGAGAAAAAGTCTAAAAGCAGGGAGGAACGATGATGGAAATACGGCCTTTAACACAGCCGGAACAGAAATACACCTATTCCCAGAGTACGCAGATTGCGGGGCAGACGGGCTGCATCGGGCATCTGCGAGGTGATTTTGACAGCACTGGGAACGGCTTTTATACCACATGGGATGACCATTGGGACAGGTGGAAAACAGACGAGTTCAAGGCGGAGCTTGACGAGGTTATCAATACGCTCCGTGAAGGAAGGGGGCTTCTGCACAACCGCCGTGACATGGCGGCGTTTGTGAAAGCGAATCCCGACAGTGCATTTAAGGGGCATTACTGTACGGTGTACGGCTTCCGTGTAGATACGGAAAAGCACGCTTTCCTGCTCCGCTGCAACCCGACAAAAGGCGATTATAACTTTTACTGTTACTGCTATGTAAAAGAATGGCTGGATCATCATATCCAGAAGGCCGAGAAAGGAATCAGCTTTATTGACCCGCATTACAATGAGAAATTCCGCATACCAGACGGCGGCGAAATCATCATCAGCTATGCATGGGGAGAAAAGGCGGAAAAGACCTGCCGCTTCATTGATGAATGCCATACGGAGATAGGAGGCAGCCTTTACCATATCTGCGAATTTGCGGAGAAGATGGAAATGAACGGACACAGCTGTGAGCCGAAGCCCCAAGAGCCGCCGTTCGCTCAGAGATTCCAGAAGCACAAAGACCGTGAACGGTAAGGAGGAGATGATGACCGTAAATCAGAAAGCCGTCAAGGTATTAAACAAGATTTTTGAAGCGGGGTTCATTGAGGAAAAAACCATTGCCGGAATGACCATGGACGAGATCCTGGCCATTCCGGGGATTACGATTGCTGACGTTGGACAGATCAATCGGCTGCAGAAAAGTATCCGGGCAAACCGGGTGGTTTCCTTTTTTGCCGATCAGGCGGAAGAGAAATAAGACTGGAAAAATAGAATTTCGCAGGATGGGAGGTGCATGGGAATGGCAGCGAAGTACCAGCTCATGACGGAGCTGTACCGCCGTGAGAGCTTGATTGTCGCCAAAAGCCCGGAGGCGTGGCAGGCTTTTTTGACTTCGGCCTGCAGGAACTATAAATGCCGATTTGATGAACAGCTCTTGATTTACGCCCAGCGGCCGGAAGCCACTGCCGTTGCCACGGTGGAGAACTGGAACCGGATAGGACGCTGGGTAAAAAAGAACAGCCGGGGAATTGCGGTGTTTGATAAGAAGGGCCGGAGGAATACGCTGAAATATTATTTTGATCTCTCTGATACGACAGAGGGACGCCATGGAAGCAGGCCCGTTTCAATTTGGCAGATGGAGAAGCAGTATGAGCAGGCGGTCATGGAACGGCTGTCGGATCGGTTTGGCGGCGGTGAGGGGGGAACCCTTGCCGCCACCTTGATGGAAACGGCCTGTAGTAGCGTAGGGGATTATTTTCAGGATTATTGGAGACAGTTAAAGAGAAGCCTGGAAGGCAGTCTTTTGGAAAAGACAGAAGATCAGATGGTCGGGGATATTTACAGGCAACTGGCGGCAAACAGCGTTGCATTCATGCTGTGCTGCCGTTGTGGACTGGAAGCAGAAAAGCTGTTTGCTCCTGATGATTTTATAAGCATCCTGTATTTTCAGACGCCTGCCATGTTAAACGCCGTCGGCACGATCACCAGCGACCTTGCAGAAAATATCCTGAAGGAAATCTCCTGTTCTATCCGAAATGTGCAAATGGATATGGCCAGTCAGAGCCGCACCGTTGCAGAGGCGGAGCACAGCCGCTATGATGGAGGTAAACAACCCGAAAGGAGCAAAAACCATGAACGAAATCACTTACACCAAACAGGGCGATTATCTTATACCCGACCTCACATTACCGACAGAGCCAGAACTTCCCCTTGGCAGATACGCCTTGATGCACCGGGATTACCTGGAACGGCACCAGCGGGTGACGTATCTCAATCTTTTGACAACAGGAAAACTCAACGAACATCTTTACCAGACCGAGCAGGCAGCCCTGCAGAGACTGGAGATTCTGGTAAAACAGCTTTGCAGGGAGCAGGAAGTGACGGAAGAGCTGAAAGAGAAGGCTCCTATGCAGTGGATCGGCATGGTGGGCAACATCCGCAGTCAGGCGGAGGAAATGATACTGACCGAGCTGATTTACAACTGATACACCTGGAATCCGAGACACAGGCGAAGGATGATTGCCGGATGGAAGGAGTGCCTGCGGCACAACTAACCGGGGGCGGCGAACAGCTCGGTATTGTAACCAGGGAAGAAATCAAGGCTAATCTTCCTACCGTCGATGAACAGATTGAAATGATGGCTGAAGCAGAGGACGAGAAATCCTCTGCTTTTTCTATTTCACAGGAGGATATAGATTCTGTTCTGACAAGGGGAAGCGGTTTTCAATATGGCAAATACCGCATTTACCGTCAATTTCAAAAGAACGAGGGCAGTATAAGCAACATCGCCTTTCTCAAAAACGAGTATGGTATGGGCGGCGGTACGCATTATTATCCAGACGGTACAAGGGGGGGTGAATGGCACGACAGTAAAGGCATCGGTATTGAGAAGCATGGCTCATATACCAATCCTGACCTGCGGCTTAGTTGGACAAAGATAGAAAAACGCCTGCGGGAGCTTATCAAAGATAACCGTTATCTTGACCCGAAAGAGAAAGACCGTTACATCGATTTTCTGGAGGGCATCTCTGCCCCGCAGTATGAAATCGACATCCAGAGGAAACTGTCACGCCGGAGATTTATTGAAGCCCACAGGGAGACACAGCCTGCCGATAAACGGGATACGCTTTCTCTGCGGCTCTCCGACTTCATCCGTGACTTGGACGGTTATGAAAAAGCCCTGCTTGAAAATATAGGGCGTCCTGATTTTTCTGATATGACCGCCGAACAGATGGAGCAGGTTTTCGCCGACCCCGCTGCCGTGCAGCAGCTTATAGATTTTCTGGCTCTGGTGCAGGGCACGACCGCTGATGTTTACAGCCGCAGTAATGCCTGGCGTTTCTCACAGGAGCTTACGGAGCTTTACCCTCTCCGTTACATCTACCATGAGGGAGATGTGGTGTATATCGGTGCGGACAAATATGAGATTTCTGATTTTAATGAGAACGCTGTAGCCCTGCGGAATATGGAATTTCCCCTGTTCGGCAAGGAATTAAGCCGCATCGATTTTGAAGAAAAGCTCCGGGAAAATCCCGCAAACGGCCATTTGAAAACGGTTATAACCGAGAGCCAGAAAGCGAAAGCATTCACCGGGGAAAAACCAGACAGCATCACATTTTCTATCAGTTTCTCCGAGCATCCCGCCTTTTATGACAGGCAGTTGAATGACCGCTTCACCGATTTGAGCTTTGCCCTTGGAAATAGGCTGCTTGGTATTCTGGATGAAAAGCAGCACCGTGAAAGGCTGGATAAGAGCAAGGGCGTGGGATGGTATATAAAGACTAATTTTAAAATCTCTGCTGTTGTGGGCGGCGGGGATTTCCACTACGAGGGACGGTTTGACATCGGGGACGGCGAGGGCGACTTGATTGCCCATATCAAGAACTTTTATGAATACTCTCTCTCTCCGAATTGTCCCTTTATCCCAGAGTGGAAACGGCAGGGCGGGGATTACTACCGGGAGCAGATGGAAAATTTGCGTTTCGGGCGTGATGTGTTCATTCCCTTTCTAGAGCAGCACACCGGGCTGACACCAGAGGACGAGAAACTCCTTGTCGAAATAATGGCTACCGAGGCCGATTGGAACAGGAGAGCCGGGGACAATGGCAGCTGTGTTTCTGCGGCAGACTATTTTGATACCACTGAAAAGGTACAGGAACACGCCGACACCTTGAATCGTGCCGGACATATCGTGAAGCCGTTTGCGGCAAAGGAGGCCGGGGGTGAAGGCAGGCAATGGAAGGATAATTCAGACCTGACAGGCATAGAAATCACCATCGACAACCGCCGTTATCTCATTGAGAGCATTGGTGAAATCAGTGGCGATGTTTCCATGCGTGACATCACTTTTCAGAATAATGTGAGTTTCCCGATAAACCGGGTGGAGAAAATCGGTTATATCCGCAGGCTCTTGGAACGGGCAGAAAAGGAATTACCGTCCGAGGAAAAAGCAGAAGTTCTCGCAAAGCCCTCTGTCCCTACCTTTTCTGTTGACTGCCATAATTGTCATATTGCCGATGGTGCCCTAAGCGTTGGCGGTGAAAAAGAAAAAAAACACCTTGCCATGAAATTGCCAGAAAGGAGGGCAGAAGACCGGGAACGGTAAAAAGTCAGGCCCATTTGTACGAAGCTTTGGAAAACTCTGTTAATGCCTACGCTCAGAATGGGCGGCGATGAAATCTGTCATTGCCGCCTGTTTAGGGAGAGACGATATTGAGGTGTATGCTTAAAAAGGACCGAAACTAGTCCCTTTAAATCATAGCCATCCAATAAAATGATAAAAAGAACCAGAATCGGTTCAGAAACGAGAGGATGGCATGGAGCAAAAAATCAAACAGGACAAAATTTGTATTGGAAGGAATATCAGGCGCATTCGGAAAGAGAAAAAGATCGGGCAGACGGAATTGGCGGCCCTACTTCAATTAGAGGATGTCACCATGACGAGGGAAGCTTTGGTGAAGATCGAGCGGGGCATCCAGCATATACGGGTTTCCCAGCTTCGGGCGATAAAAAACGTACTGGGAACAACCTATGAAGAATTATTAGAAGAGAAAAAAGATTCAAGAAAATGACAGTTCGCCATGGAGCTGTCATTTTTTATCGGATCGGAAGCAGATGCTGCGCTTTTGGCATTCTGCTTCCAGCTCTGCCATAGATTTAACCCCCAGGTTCCGAAACTGCAGAATTTGTTTTTTGGAATAACCGGATAACTGAGACAAATAGAAAATCCTCTTTATGGCCAGGGCATTTTTGATCCTTGCAGAAATAGGAAGTTCGTAAATGGACGGTTCGCCTTCCGGGTGTGGCAGATACCCCAGAGGAATAAGTTCTTTCATGATTATATAAAAATAGTGGCAGTCAGGAAACTCCTTTTCCAGAGAAAAAAAATTGTATGCTTCCAGTTCGGAGGCAGTCGTGAATTTCATTTCACAAAGGATTTCTTTTAACCTGGCTGAGATACGCAGTTTTTGAATGGGTTTGTCCATATGCAATTCCTTTCCGTGTTTTTGTTGAAGGGTGGACTGGAACTAGTCCCATTGTAACATACTAAGACAATAAAATAAAGAAAAAGGACTGAAATTGGTTCGAAAAATGGCGGTGAAGGGATGGAACAGAACATTAAACAGGACAGAATCTGTATTGGCAGGAATATCCGAAGGATTCGGAAGGAAAAGAAGATTGGACAGACAGAATTGGCGGCATTGCTACAATTGGAAGATGTTATGATGACAAGGGAAGCCTTGGTGAAGATAGAAAGAGGAATCCAGCACATACGAGTTTCTCAGCTTAAAGCAATCAAGAATGTGCTGGGGACAACATATGAAGATTTGTTCAAAGAAGAAGCGTAAAGGGTTATGGCATTCAGCCTCAAATTCTTCGGGAAATAATTGAGATTGGTTCAATTTGTTGAAAAGAATAAGAACACCAATTATCTAAAAACAGGTATTGACAAAGTTAAAAAATATGTTATTTTATAATGATGCAATTTAAAAATTGTATGGGTGGCATGGGCGAGAAGGAGATATAAGATATGTATGAATATGTGAAAAAGTCCGAATATGCACCTGTCAGAAAAGACCTGGAACGAATTATTAACAGGGTTCAAAACGAGATGCGAAAGCGGTATAAGCTAACATTCCAGTTCCGGCTAATTGGAAGTGGAAAAAGACATCTCGTGACAAGAATCTGTGGCGGAAACAGAGGGTATGATTTTGATTACAACTTAATTATTCCACATCCTGGAACGGGATATTGCTATAAAGCCAATGTTATAAAACAAGAATTTATGTCTGCGTTCAAAATTGCTCTGAAAGGAACGGAATATTCTTTTCCAAAGGATTCTACATCTGCGCTTACAATAAAGATGATTAATAAAAATAGGATATGTCATAGTTGTGATTTTGCTATTATCTATTATGGAAGTTGCGATGAAAACGATGGCTATTATTATTTAAGGAATAACAAGAAACAACAAACATATGAATTTGCATTTCGTCCATTAAAGTCTGATATAGAAGAAAAAGTAAACGCTGTCCGTAAGGAAGAGGATGGATGGAATTATCTCAGAGAAGAATATATGCTATTGAAAAATAATAACGAAGGGAAAGGGAAGTCTTCGTTTTCCATTTACCAGGAAGCGGTGAATAATGCATTTAATCATTTGATTTTACGATAGAGATGATTGTGAAAAGGAGAAATTATGATGGGAAAAATATTTTTTGATTTAGAGGATGGCGATTTTGGATTTACCATTTCTGACAATATGGGAATGGACGCTGATGGAAACATAATGATGAGAATGTCAGATAATATGGCAATGGATATGGAGTCAGGCGATATCCATTTGATTTCGTCATGGTCTGCGGATGATGACGAAATGGATTGATATTCATGTGTTTATTTCTGAGTAACGTGTTTGGTAAAAGTTTTTCGGGAAGAATTTCAGAGTTTTATGGAGGAAGGAAATTATGATGGAATTTAAGTATGACACGCAATTATTAATTGAGGGCGAAAATCTTGACGAAGATAGGATAAACGATTACTTCACGGCCAACTTTAAAGGAGACTGCTTATTGGCTGTTGGCGACGAAGAGCTGATCAAAATTCATTTCCATACGAATGAGCCATGGAAAGTCTTGGAATATTGTGCTTCTCTGGGGGAAATTCATGATATTGTCGTTGAAGATATGGAGAGGCAGTCACGTGGCCTGAAAGGATAATGTTTCATTGCTATTGGAAGAATATGCGGAACAGATCAGGCAGGCGATCCGGTCTCTGTGTTTGCGTTATATCATTTCGGACGATATAATGAAGAGAAAACGGAGGTAAACACGATGTTTGATCAGTTTAAATTTGAAACCTTTGTGGATGTCCATGACGGCGTTTTTGTGGAGTATCTTAGCTTCATCATTGTGAAGCTGTCCAAATAAAACAAAAAATATCGGGCAATACAGGATAAAATCGAAAACCTGTATGAAAAATATCCCAAGGTGTTAGAGGCATTTGACAGTGAGCAGGCGGCAGATTTTACCAAAGAAGAATGTAAGGCTCTGATAAAAGTGCTGGAGTTAAAGAATCAGCTTACCGATATCGAACTGGAATCGTTTTATTTTCGGGGATGTTATGATAGTGTTGGATATTTGAAAAAAGCTGGGATATTGTAATGGAATGACCAAAAGAAAAGGCGGCGTTGACGAGGAGTGAGTTGATGTCGTTTTTTACATAGCCAGTATAAATAGGAAATCCGGTTTTATATGCCATTTGTCTTTAAACTTTCTGTCCAATTAAAAAGTGCAATTGATAGATTTCGAGAAACGGTTTGGATTAAAAGAAAAACATCAATGAACATATATTCTACAAACACTAAAAGATAAGCCATAAAAATATGTAAAGCCAGTTTTTAGGATTATGATTATGTTTAAGAATATGTTTTTAATGTTTGATTTTGAAGGAGAATCATATGATTGTTTGGATTAATGGAACTTATGGTGTTGGAAAAACAGAAGTAACAAGAATACTGAAAAAAAGACTCTCTGTTACGGATATCGAACTATTGGAATTAGATAATTATAGCGATTTTATTATGGGGAAAATAGTTAAGAATTTCCAAAAGAGCAATAATACTTATTCGGATATAGATAGGGCATCCTCATATGATATACAATATTATGAAGAATTTAGAAGGATGATCGAAGAAAAAGCACATAAGACGTTAATTGTTGATACAGCAATAATGGATAAAGCGTGTAAAAATATAATTTTTGAGCATTTATCGGAAAAATATGATGATTTATTACACATTATTCTTATTGCTGAGGAAGAAACTATAAGATTACGAATCCAAAATGACAATAAGAGAAAACCTGAAGATAAATCGTTCGCTCTAGTTAGTTTAAAGAATAACATATCCTTTATGGATGAGAATTTTAAGGAGGCAATACGAATAAAAACAGATAACCGTGATGTAGAAAGTGTTGTTGATGAAATAATAGAATTGATTAAAGATATAAAAGAATAAAAATATATACATAGCCGAGAGTTTTCCGCCTTGGAAGTCTCCCGGCTATTTTTATTTGGAAGGAGGTGATTTTATCAAATGAAAAGCGGCAATCGTTATGTACCTGTTGACCAAGAGGTGATTGAGCGGGCAGGTCAGATTGACTTGCTTTCCTACCTGCAGCAGTACGAGCCGGGAAATCTGCAGCATGTTTCCGGCAATGTTTACTGCACGAAGGAGCATGACAGCCTGAAGATCTCCAACGGTAAGTGGTACTGGTGGTCGAGAGGATTCGGCGGTTATTCTGCCCTTGATTATCTGATGAAAGTCAAAGAGTATGGATTTTTGGAAGCGGTGGAAATCCTCACAGGAATCAGGGCAGAATGGAAGCCGCCGCCCCGTTCCCCGAAAAAAGAAGAACTAAAGGTGCTGCTCCTGCCGCCTAAAAACGAGAACTGCGACCGGGTGACGGAATATCTTTTCGGACGTGGAATTGACTATTGTCTTATTCAGGGCTGCATTGTGGACGGCCTGATCTATGAAAGTGCCGATTACCACAATGCTATTTTTGTCGGAAAGGATGAAAAAGGGGCCGCCAGGTACGCCGCCTGTCGTGGCACGGCTGGCAGCTTCAAGATGGATGTGTCCGGCAGCGATAAGCAGTATTCCTTCCGGCTTTTGGCGGGGAAGCCGTGTTTGTCGGTGCATGTATTTGAAGCCGCCATTGATCTGCTTTCCTATGCCACTTATCTGAAATACATGGGAAAGGACTACCAGAAAGAAAATCTGCTTTCTCTTTCGGGTGTGTACCAACCGAAAAAAGAGCTGGGAGAGAGCAAGATACCCGTTGCTTTACAAAAGTATCTGCGGGAAAATTCTCAAATTCAGACCATTTTCCTGCACCTGGACAGGGATAAGGCAGGCCGGTTATGTACCGCCGCCCTCACGGAACTGTTGAAAAAAGATTATCAGATCGTTGACGATCCGCCGCCAGTCGGCAAGGATTTCAACGATTTTTTAATGTCCTATCTTGGAATTTCAAGACCGAAATCCGACCGGGAAAGGGGGGAAGCCCGTTGAAAGACAGATGATTTTCGCAAGGAGTGACATTGGAAACCAAACGAAAATTAATCAAATATTAAATGAAAGAGAGGAACATCTATTGGAGAAGTTTCACGTAACATTGACTGCCCATTGTGAAAAGACATTTGCCGTTTACGCCGAAAATCCGGAACAGGCGGCAGAAAAAGTATCCACTATCCTCTTTGACACCGACCTGATCACTTTCTCCGAGGACGATTTCGTAAAGGGAGAGGTTGATATTACAAGGGATTCTGTGGAGAAGGAAAGGGAAATGGAAGAGACAGAGGAAGAGGACGGTGAGGAAGAAAACGAGCTGGAAGAGAGCGATTCTGCCGAAGATTGCTGTGCAGACTGTCCCAACCACTGTCCGGTATGCGGAGCCTGCACCTATGAGGGCGAGTGTTAAGATATGTCTTACCAAGCACTGAATTTGGCTAGCCAAATTCGCTTGTCAGGCGGGCGAGGCCCCCTGATACCCCCACACTCAGGAAGGAGGAAGGAGAGAGTGAGAAAACGAAGCGTACAAATATTGTTCCGCCTGACGGAAGAGGAAGCGGAATACCTGCACAGGCTTGTGAAAAGGTCGGGCCGCTCCAGGGAAGCGTTTCTCCGGGCCATGGTCATGGGCTATCGGCTCTGTGAAAAACCAGACCCGGAGTTTTACCGAATTCTGCGGGAATTGTCCGCCATCGGGAACCGGATCAACCAGCTTGCGGCGAAGGCCAATGCCCTAGACTTTGTAGACACGCCCATGCTCCGGAAGGAGGCGGAACGATGGCATCGGTTTCAGATTGACGTGCGGAAGAAATATCTGCTTCCATGGAAGGAGTCCTGATGGCGGTGTGCGAGATCTGGGACGTGCGGGGGCGTCTCGACCATCCCATCGACTATGCAGAGAATCCGGAAAAGACGGCAAACCCCGCATGTGCCGCCAATGCCAGATACTCGGAAGCGGACTTGCAGGCCATGGGCGACGTGATGAAGTATGCTGCCAACGGTGACAAGACGGAACGGCAGTTTTTTGTCACAGGGGTCAACTGCGACCCTGCCACCGCCAGGGACGAGATGATGATTGCCAAGGCCCAATGGAGTGACAAGAGTGAGATCGTCTGTTACCATGGCTTTCAGAGCTTTAGGGCAGGCGAGGTCACGCCGGAGCAGGCGCACGAGATCGGGACGAAGCTGGCGGAAAAGATGTGGGGCGAACGGTTTCAGGTGATCGTTGCTACTCACCTGAATACGAAATGCCTGCACAACCATTTTGTTGTCAATTCTGTATCCTTTGCAGACGGGAAGCATTATCACGATAATAAGAAAAACCTGCGCCTGCTCCGTAAGCGTTCGGACGAACTGTGCCGGGAATATTCCCTGTCCGTCATTGAACATCCAGGCGGCAGGAAAAAGCCTTACGCTTTGTGCCAGGCGGAAAAAATGGGACTTCCTACCAGGGACAGCGTGGCCAGACAGGCGGTGGACGAAGCCATAAGTAAATCTTATACACTAAAAGATTTTGGACGGCAAATGGAAGAAATGGGATACCGTGTGAATTTTGATCCGAACCGGAAATACTGGACGATTATCGGGAAAGGCTGGCAGAGGCCGAAACGGCTTTACCGACTGGGAGAAGAATACACTAAAGAACGGATTTTGGAGCGCATTCAGGAAAATCCTTACACGGTCAAGTTTGCCCGATTTGCCGAACCGACAAAGACCGTCAAGGCCATAAGAATAAAAGCCTCTCTGAAAGACGCAAAGAAAATCGGCGGGTTCCGGGGACTGTATCTGCATTACTGTTACCTGCTGGGAATCCTGCCGAAAAAGAGACGGCAAAATTATGCGAGGCTCCATTATCTGTTAAAGGACGACCTGATGAAGATGGATGCCATCGCAGAAGAAACAAGGCTGCTCTGCCGCAACCACATAGACACGGCAGAGCAGCTTTTTTTGTACAAAGGCTCTTTGGAAGCGGAGATTGCAGAGCTGACCGAACAGCGAAAGAGGCTTTACTCTCAGGGCCGCAGGATGGGCGGGAAAGAAAAAGAAATGATTAAAACTCAGCTTTCCGAGATCACAGAGCAGCTCAGAAAAAACAGAAGGGAGGTCAGATTGTGCAAAGGAATCGAGGCCCGGAGCGGCATTCTGAAGGAAAAACTTCAAACGATATGGGCGGACGAAAAAGAACAGGACGGAAAGGAGCAGATGAAGTATGAACACAGGCGGCGAAGCGGCAGAACAGATCGTCCGGATGAGTCTGGAAGGACTTGAAGTTGCTGCAAAAATTTCCGGGGCCGGTGCGAAAAACATTGCGGCTCTCTTATATGCCCTCTTGAAGGAAGAAAAGAAAACCAGGGGTAAGGCGAGAATCGCGCCTATGCTCCGCTCCGGTAAAGAACTGAAGGTTTTTACGGTCAAACGGGAAAATTTAAAAAAGTTTACCAAAGAGGCGAAAAAGTACGGCGTACTTTACCGTGTCCTTTTGGACAGGGGAGACAAAAGCCCAGGTGCAGAGGCCGACATCATAGCACGGGCCGAGGACGCATCGAAGATCAGCCGTATTGTAGAACGCTTCCATTTATCTTCCGTGGATAAGGCTTCTATTGTGACGGAACCGGAAATGGCCAGGAATGCGGAAAGCAATGCACCAGAAACAGACATTGACGTGCAGAAATTATCAGAAAAAGAAGAACTTTTGGATGCCCTTATGGGAAAGCCGGAAGGGACGGAAGAATCCCGCCCAAACCCTTCGGAGGCGGAGACAGGAATTCTGTTTCCGTCCGAGCCTGGCTCCGGGCCGTCCGGGAGATCCGGCGGGGCTGAGTTTGTGGCCGATAGAAAAAAGACAGAAAAACCTTCGGTCAGGGAAGCAATTCAGGAAATCCAGAAGAGCCGTCAGAGGCAGAGGGACAATGCTTCCTTTGTTTCGGGGAGACAGGCCGTGACCGATCAGGCGAAGAAAAAGAGAAGCCAGACTGTCTGGAGGCCGGGCCGCAGACAATCTCCGAAACGAAGAAAACCGGGAAAAACGAAAGGAGCAAGATAAAAAATGAGCATTTATGATATATTTGGCGGCAAAAAGAGTTTTGACAAAGCGGCTTGGGCGGCGAAGAAGCAGGAACAGAGGAAGGAGGCTTACGACTTGATAGAAGTCACCTGCGGTGGGATGAAAACGGACGGAGAATGTTTCCGCCGATATCTGGACGTGCAGGGCCGGTTTGACCGATATTCCGTGAATAACGCCATCTTAATTTCGGTCCAAATGCCGGAGGCAACACAGCTCAAAGATTATAACGGCTGGAAGCAGAGCCATGCTTATGTGGATAAGGACGCACAAAAAGTCACGATCCTGGAGCCGGGAAAGGAGTACCAGCGGGACGACGGTACAAAGGCCGTCGGATACAATGCAAAGGAGGTCTACGATATTGTCCAAACCTCTGCGAAAGACAGGCAGGAAGCAAAAAGGGCAAGGCCCATGCGGGAGCTGGTATCGGCCATGATTGACGCAAGCCCTGTCGTTTTCCAGCCCATAGGGAAACTGGAACTTCCGGCTTTTTACGATGCTTCCCAACAGGTGATCTTTATTCAGACGGGGCTTGGAGAAGAAGAGCTTTTCACCGCTATGACAAAAGAGACGGCGGCGGCAGTTTATGACCTGAAGCACAAGGAAGGGCGGGAGGCTTCCGAGTTCGGGGCCTACTGCGTGGCCTATATGATAAGTTCCCGGTATGGCGTGAATACCAGAGGTTTTGATTTCGGGAAGCTTCCGGAAGCATTTGCCGATATGGAGACGCAGAAATTTAAGACAGAACTTGGAAAAATGCGGGACGTTCTTGGAGAACTCCAGGGAGAGATGTACAGAAGCCTGGAAAAGAACAAAGCGCCCAAAGAAAAGGGGCGGGAAAGCCATGAAGAGCGGTGAGGGCAGGACAGGATGGCTCCTGTTTTTAGGCGGCATTCTGCCCGTTGTATGGCTTGCGCTGCTTGCAGCACCTTATGTTGGCGGCGGAATAACAGACATCATAAAAAACCTGCCTGCGGTGATGGACAGGCCCTTTCAAATAACCATGTGTGGGGACAGCATAAAAACTGTCCTTATTTTTGTGCTTGCTTACGGTATGGGGATCGGCATTTATCTCTCTACACGCAGGAATTACCGAAAGGGCGAGGAACACGGTTCTGCCAAATGGGGAGATGCCAGTGCTCTGAACAAAAAGTACCGGGAGAAAAATCCGTCCGAAAACAAGCTTCTCACCCAGCACGTCCGAATCGGCCTGGATGGAAAGAAGCACCGGAGGAATCTGAATGTCCTCGTGATCGGCGGCTCTGGAGCGGGAAAGACCCGTTTCTACTGCAAGCCCAACGCCATGCAGTGCAATACGTCCATGGTGATTTTAGACCCGAAAGGAGAGATCCTTCGGGACGTAAGAGGACTTTTAGAGGCGGAAGGCTACGAGGTGCGGGTTCTCGACCTGATCAACATGCACCGGAGCCATTGTTACAATCCCTTTGTGTACCTTCAGAATGATAATGACGTGCAGAAGCTTGTGACGAATCTTTTTAAAGCCACCACGCCAAAAGAAAGCCAGTCCCAAGACCCCTTCTGGGATACGGCGGCTTCCATGCTGCTCCTGGCCCTGATGTTTTATTTGAAATACGAGGCCCCGCCGGAGGAACAGAACTTTCCCATGGTCATGGAGCTTCTAAGAGCAGGAGAAATAGGTGAGGAGGAAGAGGGAGACGTAAGCCCGTTAGACGAGCTGTTTGGCCGTCTGGAAATGGAGAATCCGGAGCATATCGCCCTCAAATATTACCGGAATTACCGATCCGGCTCTACAAAGACCCTAAAGAGCATCCAGATCACCCTTGCCGCAAGGCTGGAAAAATTCAATCTGGAGAGCCTGGCCGGGCTTACCGATACAGATGAGCTTGATCTGCCGTCTTTGGGTGAGAAGAAAGTCGCATTGTTCGCCTTGATTCCGGACAACGACACCAGCTTCAATTTTTTAGTGTCGGTTTTGTACACTCAGCTGTTTCAGCAGTTATTTTATCTTGCAGACCATAAGTACGGAGGGAGCCTGCCCGTCCATGTGCATTTCTTAATGGATGAATTTCCGAATGTTTCATTGCCAAACGACTTTGACAAGATCCTGTCCGTCATGCGTTCTCGCGGCGTGTCGGTCAGCATTATTTTACAGAATCTGGCACAACTTAAAGCACTTTTTGAGAAACAATGGGAAAGCATCTGCGGCAACTGCGATGAATTTCTGTATCTGGGCGGCAATGAGCAGAGTACTCACAAATATGTGTCGGAACTTTTGGGCAAGGCGACCATTGACACCAACACCTACGGAAAAACCTCTGGACGGAGTGGAAATTATTCCACCAATTACCAGTTTTCCGGA
Organism: uncultured Lachnospiraceae bacterium; assembly: GCA_949740745.1. Lineage (GTDB taxonomy): Bacteria > Bacillota > Clostridia > Lachnospirales > Lachnospiraceae > Lientehia. The sequence continues at coordinate 23,322 of CATJIW010000245.1, forward strand.
CGGGAGCTTTTGACGGCGGACGAAGTGCGTATGCTGAACAATCGCTACGCACTTCTTTTTGTGCGCGGGGAGCGCCCCGTTATGGATTTTAAGTACGACATCCTAAAGCACCCCAATGTGAAACTGACGACTGACGGAGGACAGCCGCCCTATCTCCACGGTGAGCCGACACAGGCGGCTGTAACCATTGTGTTTGACGATAAGATTCCAGAAGAGGCCATAGACCTGGAAGCTGTCAGCACTTCTTACGAACTTCTGTCCGAAGAGGACTTGGAGGAACTATTTCATTTATAAGGAGGACGTTATCTTATGAAACAGTGGAACCAGATTTTGATGAACACCAGGAAAGACGTGGACAAGAAGCGTGAAATCAGAAGGCGGCCCATGAATAAAAAAGAGGCGGGCAGATTTCGGCGTTGTTTTGCGGCTATGATTGCTGTTATAGTATTCTTTGCCGTTTCCATGACGGTATTTGCTTCCGGAGGCGATCCGATTGCCGTGGTCAATAACCTCTCCGACTTTATTTTCGGATTGGTACGGGCTGTAGGAATGATTATGCTGGGCTTCGGAATCGTGCAGGTGGGGCTTTCGCTTAAATCCCATGACCCGTCCCAGCGGGCGAACGGGTTCCTGACGCTGGCGGGGGGCGTGGTTATTACCTTTGCCAAAGAAATCCTGACAATGATCACAGGCTGATAAGGAAAAGGCCGAAGTTACAGGATGGGGACTGCCCTGCAAAACAGGGATGTCCCCCCTTTTCTCTTTTCAGGAAGGATTGATTTATGGAGATTAATAAGAAATACGATATCATTTATGCCGATCCGCCGTGGCGGTACGACCGGAAACAGGCGAAGGGGGCGGCAGAAAACCATTACACGACCATGAAAGTCGAAGATATTTGCAATGCTGAAATCTGCCTGCTTGTCACCAAGGGAAAACTGCACAGAAAGTCCAATAGAGTACACCGATGGAAGAAGGTGATGAATCGTGTCAGATAGCTGGATTGTCCAAAACCTGATCAATGCCCTGAACACTTGGAATGAGAAGCTTTCCGAATTATGGCAGCTGCTTACCCAGTCTCCGGAGGAATTTAAGGGCGGTGCCATATGGGACGTGATTGTAACTGTCCATGGGGCTTTGCGGGCGATTGGCCTTGCGCTTTTGGTACTGTTTTTCGTGGTTGGCGTCATGCGTACAGCCGGAAATTTTGCAGACGTAAAAAAGCCGGAACATGCCTTAAAGCTGTTTATCCGCTTTGTCCTTGCAAAAGGAGTGGTGACTTATGGCCTGGAATTGATGATGGCCGTATTCCGCATTGTCCAGGGAATCATTTCTACGACCATGAACGCCGCAGGTGTTGGTTCCGCACAACAGATGATATTGCCGCAGGAAATTGTGGAAGCCGTGGAGGATTGTGGCTTTTTCGAGAGTATTCCCTTGTGGGCGGTGACGCTGATCGGAGGTTTATTTATTACGGTGCTGTCATTCATTATGATTATGTCCGTGTACAGTCGTTTTTTTAAGCTCTATCTGTATGCCGCCATTGCTCCTGTGCCGCTTTCCACCTTTGCCGGCCTGCCGAGCCAGAATGTGGGAAAAAGTTTTATCAAAAGCTATGCCGCCGTGTGTTTAGAAGGAGCGGTTATTGTGCTTGCCTGCATTATCTTCTCTGTGTTTGCGGCGTCCCCGCCGTCAGTTGACCCGGATGCGGCGGCGGTGTCTATGGTGTGGAGCTACGTCGGGGAGCTGGTTTTTAATATGCTGATCTTGGTAGGCACGATCAAAATGGCAGACCGGGTAGTGCGTGAGATGATGGGACTATAGAAATAGAAGTGGATTTTTTTGATATAGTCGGCTATAATGTAGGCATGGAGACCATGTCTTTATAGAAGGAGGCATATATGCTGAAATTAGAGATCCGAATGGATGAGGAGAAGATACTTGCGGAGAAGAAATATCGTCCGGAGAGTATCTATCAGGCGTTGGAGCAGGCTTTTTCCAAATATAAACTGAACAAGATACAGGACACGGATGGAACCATGTGGTTTACGGGCAATGGGAATCCGAAGGACTACGGGGCTTTTGGCAGTATTATCACATCTTTGCGGGAAAAGGCATGGTTTATGGATTATGTGACCAGGTGGGTGTGGTATAACAGCGATGATGGAGAAAATGAGGAAGATTATGCGGTAGAAGATGTTTTGTACCACTATACCAAAAAGCTGAGTGTGGCATCATGACAAAACGGGAAGCAAAACATTTAAAGGCACTGTATTTCGACCTTCGGGTAAAAGATTTAAAAGTGCATTTCTCGGAAACCAATCCAAACGGCGCATATGGAAAGATACGGGATTATCTTGTAAGCCGGAATTTTTCCCATGAGCAGTATTCCGGGTATCATTCCAGATACAAAACGACGGATTTAGAGATTTTTGACTTGATCCGGGAAATGAGCCGGGACTTGCCGTGGCTTCCTTTCTGCCTGAATCACTTCGAGGTAACGAATGTGGGAGCAAACCATGACCTGATGCAGTTATTCGAGGAAGCGGTGCTGGAACCAGAAACTTTATAAGGGCAGGATTTAAAATCGTCACTTTTACGGGTGGCGTTTTTTTGTGCTCTGAAGGAGAATTTATGAATATAGAAGTAAAGATCAACAAAGAAATCCGCAATTACACGGAAAGTATGTTTTTCGGGCTGTCGCTGAGACAGTTCATTTTTTCTGTCCTTGCCTGTGGCGTGGCGGTAGGATTATATTTTCTGCTCCGACCGCAGTTTGGTATTGAAACTCTTAGCTGGGTATGCGTATTAGGAGCGGCTCCCTTTGCCGCCCTGGGCTTTATCCGGTACAACGGAATGACGGCGGAGCAGTTTTTATGGGCCTGGATCAAGTTCACGTTTCTCATGCCCAAAAAGCTCTTATTCCTTCCGGAAAACTTCTATTACGAGACACTGAGGCCGATGATTGAAGCACGGGAAAAGGGCCTGTCGGTTGGAGGAAGGAAGCGGAAAGGAAAGGATAAAAAGTGACTGCGGGGAAGAAACAGACATCAGACAGAAGGAAAAAGGCAGGGAGGTAAGCCATGATAAAAACACTGAAAACTCTTTTGAAGCAGGATAAAGAAAAATTTGTTATGCCGAAATCGGTTCAGGCGGCCATCCCCATTCAGACTATTTGGGAGGATGGTTTGTTTCTTGTGGGGAGAAACAAATATGCCAGGACCTACAGATTTGAGGACATTAATTATGCCGTGGCGGGCCGTGAGGACAGGGAAGCCATGTTTACGGAATATTCTGGACTTTTAAACGCTCTGGACAGTGAAGCAATGACAAAAATCACAATCAGCAACCGTCGGCTGAACCAGGCAGATTTTGAAAAGAAAATCCTGATTCCCATGGCGGAGGATGGATTGGACAAATACCGGAAGGAATACAACAAGATGCTTTTAGATAAAGCTGCAGGAGCTAATTCCATGGTGCGGGAAAGATACGTGACCATCTCTGTCCACAAACAAAGTGCAGAAGAGGCGAGAAACTATTTTTCCCGTGTGGGTACTGATCTGACGGCCCATTTTTCCAGACTCGGCTCTAAGTGCGTGGAGCTTGACACAGAAGAGCGGCTTCGTATTTTTCATGATTTTTACCGCACCGGAGAAGAAACGGCATTTCGGTTCGAGCTGTCGGAAACCATGCGGAAGGGCCATGACTTCAAAGACTTTATCTGCCCTGATACCTTTGAGTTTGAAAAGGATTATTTCAGGATGGGAGACCGATATGGACGGGTGATTTTCTTGCGAGAATACGCCGCTTATGTCAAAGATGACCTGGTGGAAGATATGTGCAGTCTGAACCAGAATCTGATGCTTTCCATTGACGTGATTCCTGTCCCCATGGACGAGGCCGTGAGAGAGGTAGAAAACCGTCTGTTAGGCGTGGAAACCAATATCACCAACTGGCAGAGAAAGCAGAACCAGAACAACAATTTTTCCGCAATCATCCCTTACGATTTAGAGCAACAGCGGAGAGAAAGCAAGGACTTTCTGGATGATCTCACTACCCGTGACCAGCGGATGATGCTGGCGGTGCTTACCCTGGTGCATACAGCGGACACAAAAGAACAGCTTGACAGCGATACGAAAGCATTGCTTACTATAGCCAGGAAGCGGTTCTGTCAAATTGCGGTGCTGAAGTACCAGCAGATGGACGGCCTGAATACGGCCCTTCCCATTGGTGTGAGAAAGATTCATGTGTTTCGTACTCTCAATACGGAGAGTTTTGCGGTGTTCATGCCTTTCCGGGTACAGGAAATTCTTCACCGGGACGGCGTGTATTACGGACAGAACACAATTTCCAGAAACATGATCATTGCCAACCGCCGCCATCTTTTAAACGGCAATTCCTTTATTTTAGGTGTATCCGGTGCCGGAAAATCCTTTACGGCAAAGGAAGAAATGGCCAATATCATTCTTTCCGACCCAAATGCCGACGTAATCGTCATTGACCCGGAGCGGGAATATTCGCCGCTTGTAAAAGCTATGGGAGGCGAAGTGATCCATATTTCGGCCACCAGCGAGAACCACATCAATGCCATGGAGATGAATGCCGCTTATGGAGACGGGGCTAATCCCGTCATTTTAAAATCAGAGTTCATTTTGTCCCTGTGCGAACAACTGATCGGCGGGACGAGCATGGGAGCGAAACAGAAGTCCATTATTGACCGCTGTACTGCAAATGTTTACCGTCATTACCAGCAGGGAAATTATCAGGGGACTCCGCCCACCTTGCAGGACTTTCGGACAGAGCTTCTTACCCAGGGCGAGCCGGAGGCGAAAGAGATCGCCCTTGCCATTGAGCTTTTTACAGACGGTTCCCTGAATACTTTTGCGAAGCATACCAATGTGGACACCCACAGCCGCCTGATCTGCTATGACATTCTGGATTTAGGCAGACAGCTTCAGTCGATAGGAATGCTGGTGGTATTGGACAACATCTTGAACCGCATTACCATGAACCGGGCAAAGGGAAGGAACACGTTTATTTTCATTGATGAAATTTATTTGCTTTTCCAACACGAGTATTCTGCAAATTTTCTTTTTACCCTCTGGAAACGTGTGCGGAAATATGGGGCTTACTGTACGGGTATTACCCAGAATGTGGACGATCTTCTGCAGAGCCACACGGCGAGAACAATGCTGGCCAACAGTGAGTTTATCATCATGTTGAATCAGGCACCGACAGATCGGATGGAGCTTGCGAAGCTCCTGAATATTTCGGATGTTCAGATGGATTATATTAAGAATGTTGAGGCCGGACAGGGGCTCTTAAAGGTAGGGAGTTCCCTGGTTCCATTTGTCAACAGGTTTCCCCGTAATACGGAGCTTTATAAGCTGATGACGACTAAGTTTGGAGAGGTTTAAAAGGGAGGGTAATATGACAGCAATTCGATTCCGCAGTAAGGCACACAGAGATTTTTTTCTGGAAATGATGATGAAGTCAAGGGTGAAAGATTGTTATCACAAGGCGTTTTTCTACGTGATGGGCATTGCGAGGGAAACCAGGCAGAATATTTATACCATGTTCGACTTTCGGGAGGATTGTATTAAGCCGGAAGGAATGCACGGCGGCTGGCAGACGAGCGGCACGGTCAAGGTGTGCCATCTGGCCTTTAATCTCTGGAACGGATACGCAGAGGAAGGAAAAGAACAGTATTCTACACCAGAAGAATTATTCTGCTGCGAATTTGCTCCATACTTTATAGAAGGGATTAAAGTGCGGTATCCGGAATATTGTCTGGATCTTGCCACGCTGGAACGGCCTGAGACGGATAAGGCGAGGTAAGCTTTATGGGGATAAAAACCAGAGGAGCGGCAAAATCCAGAATCAAGACCGTGAAGCGGATATTACACCTGCCGGGTAGGGCGAAAGCAGTTCACACCAGGACAAGGAACAGGACGATACGGGGAGACGGCACAGAGGATGGTACAGTGAGTGGATATGCATCCGATCGGATGTCGGAAGCTTCCCAAAAGGTGATAAAAGAAGGGAGACGGCAGCTTTACCGGGGAGAGAAAAGAGCGGTTCAGGACACGAAAGAAAACCTTTCCAAAACCAGGGAGAGGATGGACGATTTCAGGCGGAATCGGGAAGGACAAAAGACGGCGGCAGAAGGGATAGAACAGGAGAGCCGTCATGGGCCTTCGGATTCTTCCCGGCCGTTTACCCAGCCAAGGGCTGAGGGAGGGAGAGCTCATAGTGCCATCCGCCGGAAAGTAGAAAACAGGGCGATAAAAACGCATGGCGGAAAAGAAAAACAAGCCGTTCGGGGAGCGGCAAAAAATACGGTCAGGGCGGTGCCGAAAGGCATTAAGACGGCGCAGGGCACTTCCAAAATCACAATCCGGACTTCCGGCCAGGCCGCGGGAGGAACGTGGACGGCAATGGGGAAATCCGTACAGGCGGCGAAGAAAAAGGTATGGATGGCATCCGCCAGGCAGAAAGGAACGTGGGCGGCGGTAAAAAGAACGGTACAGCTCATGACAAAAAACGTAAAGCTGATTCTTTCCGGGGCAAAGGCCCTTACCACGGCCCTGGTTGCAGGCGGAGGCATCGCCCTCTCAGGGATTCTCATGGTGAGCTTTGTGGGACTGCTGGTAAGTTCTGTGTTCGGAATCTTCTTTTCTGGCGAGGACTCCGGTACTGGAATGACCATGCGGGAGGCAGTACAGGAGATCAACAGCGAGTACGAAACCAGATTGAACGAAGTCATTGACAGGACTGCTCACGACATGTTGGAGATCTCAGGCGGACGAGCCGCCTGGAATGAAGTGCTTGCGGTTTATGCCGTGAAAACAGCTGCAGACCCGGAAGCCCCACAGGAAGTCGCCACGATGGATTCCTCTAAAAAGGAGCTTCTAAAAGGAATCTTTTGGGAAATGCACGAGATCAGCAGCCGTACCGAGAGCAAGACTGAAACCCAGATGATTGAGAGCGATGATGGAAACGGAAATATGGTACAGGAAGAAAGTCCCGTTTCTAAAATCTGTCTTTATGTCATGGTCAGTCATAAAACCGCCTGGGAAATGGCCGACCGGTATAATTTCAGCGAAGAGCAGCGGGAACAATTATCCGAGCTTTTGTTAGAGGAGCATGCCGCTGTCTGGTCACAAGTGCTTTACGGCATAGGAGGCAGCGACAGCCAGATCGTTTCCGTGGCATTGGAGCAGGTAGGTAACGGCGGGGATCTTTATTGGTCATGGTATGGCTTTGACCATCGGGTGGAGTGGTGTGCCTGTTTCGTATCATGGTGTGCCAATGAATGCGGATATCTGAACAGCGGGATCATTCCTAAGTTTGCAAGCTGTCAATCTGGTGCTGAATGGTTTAAAAACCGTGGACAGTGGCAGGATAGGAGTTTCGAGCCATCGGCAGGCCATTTGATCTTTTTTGACTGGGAAGGGGACGGCCATACGGAACACGTGGGAATTGTCGAACGAGTAGAGAATGGAACCGTCTACACGGTAGAAGGCAATTCTGGGGATCTTTGCAGGCAGAGAGGGTATCCAATCGGAAGCGGGGACATTTATGGGTACGGTATCCCGGAATATTGACTTGTGGAAAAGGCAACCTCATTGCGAGGTTGCTTACATAGTTAAAGATTAAATTTGTTTTTATAGATTGAGACTATATTACAAAGCCAGAGGAATCAATTCTGGAAATATTTTGGTAATGTTGAAAAGTTCTTGCTGGATTAGAAAAGGAAATACTAATTGAAACAAAATTAGTTCTTTTGCATTCTAGTAGAGTATGATATACTCTAATGGAGTAGATTTAAAAGAAAAAATGTACTATTGATTTGGAATATCAAATGATTTACTAACTTTGAAAAACTAATTGTGAAATGACTTAGAAAAATTGACGTATTCTCTTCATTCTTTTTTGCTGTCCAAAATCATGGTTTGGACAACATTTAATATACGACGCTGTTCTTTTTGAGGTAATTGAGAAAGCTGTTCAGATAAGCTAGATGCAATGATGTCGTTACCGACTTTCAGCACATCCGCCAATAAAACATTGGCCGATATATCTAAAGCATTTGCAATACGGATAAATATTTTTAGCTTAGGTATCTTCTCTCCACGTTCAACTGCACCCATGTAACTGGTACTTATTTTAACAGTTTCTGCAAGAGCTTCTTGAGTGATACCCAGCATATCCCTTCGCTTACGTATATTTTTACCGATAGATTTGTAATTCATGATATATACCTCTATTCTATCTAACAGAGTAGTTTTATTTCTGATAGTATAAGTAATATGTCACCCTAAGAACAGAATCAGACAGAGCGAGATGTCCTCTAACAGAGTAGAAAATGTAGCTAAATAATTCATGTTTTGATTTTAAAAGAGTCAAAATTATTTGTAACTTTCTATCATTGTCTGGACAATGCTGAGGATACGCCGTTTTTCTGTTTGCGGCAAAAACGAAAGTTGGTTAGATAAATCAGATGCAATGATATCATTACGAACTTCCAGTACGTCCATTAGCAGACTATCGGAGGAGATTTTTAAGGCATTGGCAATACGAACGAAAACTTCTAGTTTAGGTAATTTTTCGCCACGTTCAACCGCACCCATGTAACTGGTACTTATGTTGACCAGTTCCGCCAGTGTTTCTTGCTTAAGCCCTAACTCATCTCTGCGTTTGCGTATATTTTTACCAATAGATTTGTAATCCATAATGAATTTTTACTGCTCCCAATGGAATTTTACTTATACTAACAGTATAAGCGACTCGTATTTTTATATACAGAATCTACAAGAGGTGTATCTACTCTGTTGGAGCATATATGCCATGCGAAAAAGAGATGATTTTTATTTGTTTTGTAAAATATTGTTTGAAATATGGTTCATTTATTAAAAAATAGAATCATTGGTTTTTTTATAAAGCGACTGATAGGAGGAAAGGAAAATGGAGACCTGTGGCTGTATTATAGGCATTTTAATTTTCTTATTCGTACTCTACTGTTTTTTGTGTAACATCATCCGTCTGTTTTATTGGTTGAAATGTTTCAAAACAAAAGAATGTACCAGTGAAAACTGCCTTATGAAAAATTATTGTGATAAGCGGGGAGAAGTATACACAGAAGAAGATCAACTGGCCATTGAAAAAATATTGGAGGAATGGGAACAAGACAAAAGCATTATATACAAAGAATTAATAAGATATGAAGGAAATTACTGGAAAGTAATAGATGGCATTTTGTATGTTATGGTTTGTCTGGCGGCATTGTCATTTATTGGCACTGTTGTATGGATTGTTGTTATGGGGATTGATATTATATTTCGTTAGAATATGAAAGATTATTGGACATATATGGTGCCTTAGTTTCTACATAAAATGTAGAAATTAAGGCATTTTCTTGCTTATATAGATCTTATTTTAAAGTGCTACACAAAGGGCGACGACAATAAGTGTATCCTAACTGAAGGGATATGCTTTTTTTGTACTCTGATAAAGCGTACTACTGATGATACGTCGTCGTAAGAAAAGAGGATTTTTTTGCAATAAAAGTCCACCTATCAATCTGATTTTCCAAAAAACAGATTGATAGGAGGAAAAGACGATGGATGGAAAACATCCAAGCAGAAAGAAAGACAAGTATAATCCTTATACCCTGACAACTTTGGGTGAACATTATTGTGTTTCCTTTAAAGATGGAGTTGGAATATTACGGGAGGTGGAAATTAATGATGTACTATATAAAACATTCGACAAATTCGAGCTTGAAGATATCTCGTATCTGAATCAGTTAAGCAGACATATTGAGCATTCTGAATTAACAGATATCTCTTTGAATAACCGGGCCTTCTATCGGGCAGAGAGTCTTGAAGATATCGTGATCAAAAAGCAGGAGCATGAACTATTACATAGGGCAATTAAAAGGCTTCCTGAAACACAGTGCCGTAGACTGACTTTGTATTTTTTCGGAGGACTTACCTATGAGCAGATTGCAAAGCTAGAAAATTGCAAGCGGCAGGCTGTTCAATGTTCCATACAGACTGCATTAAAAAAATTGAAAAAAATTTTAAAATAGTGCCTTGCATTATGACGTTTTAGTGAGCAAACAGGTGAAGGGGTATCAAAATCCTTTCACCTGTTTCTCATTGTGCGGCAGAAACAGGACAGAACATTGATAACTTAATAATCATTCGCCAAATACATCCTCTTTGTGATTGTGATGAGCATAAGCGTGTGGAGCGGTACGCTATGACCTTACATTTTGCCTGACTGTCAGAAAGTAATGAGCGGATTAATACCGACTTAAAATACCGGGAGGCCCCCGGTTTCGCCATAACCCACAAAGAGCATAATGGTACTCCCGTCCAGTCACAGTCCGAGCGGTATCCACTCCGTCGCAGGCAATGAGGGCGGCTCTGCCAGATCGGCAGGGGGGAGAGATCCCGTGGAGTCAGTTCGCCGCTGGCCGTTTGGTGACTTCCCTATTTTTTAGTCTGCATTTCGGGGTGTCAAGGACAAATAGAAATGCAGTTACATAGGCCTTAAGAAGCTTAAATCTAAACAGGAGGATAAAGTAACATGAAAAGAACAGTAAAGCGTGGCGATATTTACTATGCGGATCTAAATCCGGTGGTTGGTTCGGAACAAGGAGGGATACGTCCCGTACTTATCATTTCCAATGATATAGGTAACAGGCATAGCCCTACGGTAATCGCTGCCGCCATTACGAGCCGGGTACAGACAAAGACAACACTTCCTACTCATGTGATCGTGAATGAGGGAGAGTGTTTAAATCGGGATTCTGTTATTTTGTTGGAACAAGTTAGGACTATTGATAAAGAGCGCCTTCGGGAATTTGTTGGCATATTGAATCAAGAGCATCTTTTGGAAGTTGATCGGGCATTAGCTGTTAGTGTGGGGCTTGCATAACAAGAAGGGAGAGATTTTTTTGAGAAGAGAGATTCCAATTTGGGAAAAAAGTAATCTTACATTGGAAGAGGCGGCGGCATATTCTGGAATCGGCATTAACAAGCTCCGGAATTTAACAGAATCAGAACAGTGTTCCTTTGTCTTATGGAATGGTACAAAACGATTAATTAAACGTCGGAAATTAGATGAATATACGGATAGGATGTATTCCATTTAAACATTTGACAACCGCTCAGTGGCATGTTATAAGTGTCATATCGGTTTTGTCATAATCAGGAAGGAGATTTTGGTTATGGCAGAAAGAAGAAAAGATAAGAAAGGCAGAGTGTTAAAAGAAGGGGAAACTCAGCGCAAGGATGGAACTTATGATTATCGGTGGAGAACGTCTGATGGAAAAAGACATTCCGTTTACGCAAAAAATTTGGAAGAGTTACGAGAAAAAGAGAAGGCGATACAAAGGGATAAGAGCGACGGTATCAGAACAGATGCAAAAAATGTGACATTAAATGATATTTATGATATGTGGCGAGAATTGAAAAAAGGCTTGAAAGATAACACGTTTCAAAATTATCAGTATATGTATAACCAATTTGTATATCCTGATTTTGGACAGTCGAAAGTGGTGAAAATGAAACGGTCAGATGTAAGAAGGTTTTATAACATGCTTGCAGACGAGAGAATGTTAAAAATTTCCACGATTGATAATATTCATACGGTACTCCATCAGGTACTTGATTTAGCAGTAGAGGATGATTACCTTAGAAACAATCCCTCTGATAATGCTTTGAAAGAGCTGAAACAATCCCATAATTTTGACGTAAAAAAGCGAAGGGCATTGACAGTACGAGAACAAAACGCTTTTGTATCATTTCTTACGAGAAACGGCCAGTATAATCATTGGAGTCCGATCTTTACAGTAATGCTTGGCACAGGACTTCGAGTAGGCGAGGTAACAGGTTTACGGTGGGAAGATGTAGATTTAGAGAATGGAACCATAAGTGTAAATCATACATTAGTATACTATAACCATAGCAAGAATGGCTGTTACTTTTCCGTAAACACTCCAAAAACAAAAGCTGGAAAAAGGATTGTTCCGATACTTGATAATGTAAAAGACGCTTTTTTACAGGAAAAGCAATATCAAGAAGAGCAGGGCATCGTGTGTCAGGTACGTATCGACGGATATACAAATTTTGTATTTGTCAACCGTTTTGGAAACGTACAGCACCAGGGAACTTTAAATAAGGCCCTGAGACGTATCATGCGGGATTGCAATCAGGAATTGTTGGAGAAGGCAGATAAAAAGAAAGAGGTTGATTTGTTGCCACGTTTTAGCTGTCATACCCTTCGGCATACATTTACAACGAGACTATGTGAGTCAGGAATTAATATCAAAGTGATTCAAGATGTGTTGGGACATGCAGATATAGGTACTACAATGAATATCTATGCCGATGTAACGAAAGATTTAAAAGAACGGGAATTTGGGACATTGAATGAGTACCTACAGAAACAAAAAGAAGTAATTTAAGATTTACGCCTGCTATACGCCTGGTTTACGCCCAAAAGTAGAAAAGTTGTGTAGACTTATAAAAATTTTTGTAAAAAGGTGGACTGAGGGATGCTGGTAAAATAGGGAAATGTAAAGATATGGTGGGATATAAATTGTTAATTGCAAGGTTTCCCACGATGAAGAGCTTGGATAAATAAAAAGGCTTGAAATGCTGATAAATACAGTGCTTCTTGAATATGATAAAAATGTGCAAGATGTATATTTCCATGAATACGGAATTGTAATGGAAAAGATTTTCTTCTTGAAAAAACAGGAGAGGCATGTTATATTAGATGTATAAAAGGAACAACCGCCCACAAGGTGGGTTGACCTAAAATGCGAAATAGAAAAATCCACCCCGTACTCGGTCAAAGTTTAGGGGTGGTTTTTCTATGTATGGTTACTTACAAAACGTAAAAACAAATTTTTCATAGGCATCACCCCCATTCTGTAAAAATGAGAGGTCAGCCCACCCTGCAACACGGTTGTCCTTGTGGAGTATTCTACCATAGAGCAGGGGCA